>CAZPTM010000057.1:0-8838 GCA_964589665.1 uncultured Limnohabitans sp.
TCGCCGAGATGAAGACCGGTGAGGGAAAGACACTGGTTGCCACCCTCGCCGCATACCTAAACGCAATTCCTGGACGCGGCGTCCACGTGGTCACGGTGAACGACTTCCTAGCTGGCTATCAGTCGGAGCTCATGGGGCGAATCTATCGAGCGCTCGGCATGACCATCGGCTGCATTCTCGGCGGTCAGGATCCAGCGCAGCGCAAAGAGCAGTATGCCTGCGATATCACCTACGGCACCAACAACGAATTTGGGTTTGACTACCTGCGCGACAACATGGTCTATGAGGCTCATGACCGCGTGCAGCGTGTCCTGAACTATGCCATTGTCGACGAGGTGGACTCCATCCTGATCGACGAGGCGCGTACGCCCCTGATCATCAGCGGACAGGCCGAGGACCACACTGCCATGTACCTGGCGATCAAACAGGTGGTGCCGCTGCTGACC
This sequence comes from uncultured Limnohabitans sp., assembly GCA_964589665.1. GTDB lineage: Bacteria > Pseudomonadota > Gammaproteobacteria > Burkholderiales > Burkholderiaceae_C > Limnohabitans_A. The sequence continues at coordinate 447 of CAZPTM010000057.1, forward strand.
AGGCAGGAAGGCGAAGAAGACCCACGTACGGGCCAGGGCATCATCGTGCGTGGTGACTTTACGGTGGACGAAAAGTCCCGCCAGGTGTTCCTGACCGAGCAAGGCCACGAGAAAGCCGAGCAAGTGCTGTCGCAGCTGGGCCTGATTCCGGAAGGTGCCAGCCTGTACGAGCCTGCGAACATCACGCTGATGCATCACCTCAACGCCGCTTTGCGCGCTCAGCATCTGTATCACCGCGACCAGCACTACGTGCTGCAAGACGGCGAGATCGTGATCGTGGATGAATTCACCGGCCGCTTGATGGCCGGTCGCCGCTGGAGCGATGGCCTGCACCAGGCTGTGGAAGCCAAAGAGGGTGTCCAGATCCAGGCCGAAAACCAGACACTGGCTTCGATCACCTTCCAGAACTATTTCCGTCTGTACGGCAAGCTGTCCGGCATGACCGGCACGGCCGACACCGAAGCCTACGAATTCCAGGAAATCTATGGCCTGGAAACCGTGGTCATTCCACCGCACCGAAAGAACCTGCGTGCTGACCAGCTCGATCGCGTCTACAAAACCGCGCAGGAAAAGTACAAGGCCGCGATTGACGATATTCGTGAGTGCCATGAGCGCGGCCAGCCCGTGTTGGTGGGCACCAGCTCGATTGAAAACTCCGAGCTGATTTCCCAGTTGCTGACCCAAGCCAAATTGCCACACCAGGTGCTCAACGCCAAGCAGCACGCCCGCGAGGCCGACATCGTCGCCCAAGCAGGTCGCGCAGGCATGATCACCATTGCCACCAATATGGCCGGTCGTGGTACCGACATCGTGTTGGGTGGCAACATCGAAAAAGACATTCAGGCGGTTGAGGCCGATGAAGCCCTTGCGCCCGAGCAGCGCGAAGCGCGCGTGGCCCAGCTGCGAGAGCAGTGGCAGCAAGACCACGCCAAGGTCAAGGAGCTGGGCGGCTTGCGCATCATTGCGACCGAGCGCCATGAATCCCGCCGTATCGACAACCAGCTGCGTGGTCGTTCGGGCCGCCAGGGCGACCCCGGTTCTTCGCGCTTCTATCTGAGCCTGGACGATCCGCTGATGCGCATTTTTGCGGGTGACCGCGTGCGCGCCATCATGGACCGTCTGAAGATGCCCGAGGGCGAAGCCATCGAGGCCGGTATCGTCACACGAAGCATTGAAAGCGCGCAGCGCAAGGTGGAATCGCACAACTTCGATATCCGCAAGCAGCTGCTGGAGTACGACGATGTTTCCAACGACCAGCGCAAAGTCATTTACCAGCAGCGCAACGACATTCTGGACGCAAGCGATCTGAACGCGCAGATGGCTTCATTGCGTGAAGGCTGCTTTACCGATCTGGTGCGCCAATTTGTTCCTGCTGAATCGGTGGAAGAGCAGTGGGACTTGCCTGCCTTGGAGAAGGTGCTGGCCGAGGAATGGCAAGTGCCGGTGCAGTTGCAGGCACGCTTGGCTGAGTCAGAAAATCTGACCGATGACGACATTCTTGAGCAGGTTAACCAGGCTGCAGATGCCCAGTTTCAGGCCAAGGTTGATGCGGTGGGTGAGGCTAACTTCACTTCCTTCCAGAAGATGGTGCTCTTGCAAAGCATTGACACGCACTGGCGTGACCACCTGAGCGCACTGGACTATTTGCGCCAGGGTATTCACTTGCGCGGCTACGCTCAAAAGCAGCCCAAACAGGAATACAAGCGAGAAGCCTTCGAGTTGTTTGGCATGCTGTTGGACGCAGTTCGAAACGAGGTGACACGCATCTTGATGACGGTACGTATCGAGTCGCCCGAGCAAATCGATCAAGCCGCGCACGCCATTGAAGAACGCGCAGAGCACATTGCCAACGTGACCTACAGCGCACCAGATGAAACCGGCGAGGTCCATGTGACATCGGCAGATGAAGCGCAAAAAGCCGACTGGGGCCATGTGGGGCGCAACGATCCTTGCCCCTGCGGCAGTGGCAAAAAATTCAAACAATGCCATGGCAAGCTCAGCTAAGGCCTGGCAACACAGACAACGGGCTTCGGCCCGTTTTTCTTCGTTTATTGACTGAAAGACTTTCATGGCTGTCCATCTTTCTGCGCCGAATCCGCAAGACATTCACGCCGTGGCGGGGGTGCGCATTGGCATCACTGAAGCGGGCGTTCGCAAAGCCAACCGCAAAGATCTCACGGTGTTTTTGCTGGATGAGGGCGCCAGCGTGGCGGGTGTGTTCACCAAGAACCGCTTTTGCGCAGCGCCGGTGCAGGTCTGTCGTGAGCATTTGGCTGCGGGCCAAGGCGTGCGCGCCATCGTGATCAACACGGGCAACGCGAATGCCGGAACCGGTGCTGCGGGCCTGACCCATGCCCGCCAGACCAGCGAGGCCATGGCCAAGTTGCTGGGCTGCACCGCGCAGCAGGTGCTGCCGTTCTCAACTGGAGTGATCATGGAGCCGTTGCCGGTGGACAAGATCATTGCTGCCATGCCCAAAGCCATTGACGTTGCTCAGGCGAACACGTGGGTTGTGGCAGCCGAAGGGATCATGACTACCGACACCGTGCCCAAGGCCGCCAGCGTGCAGGTGCAAATCGATGGCGTCACCGTCACCGTGACGGGCATCAGCAAAGGTGCGGGCATGATCCGCCCGAACATGGCCACCATGCTGGGCTTTCTGGCCACCGATGCAGCCATTGCTCCCGAGCTGATGAGCGGTCTGGCCAAGACCCTGGCTGATGGCTCGTTCAACTGCGTCACTGTCGATGGCGATACCTCTACCAATGACTCCTTCGTGGTCATGGCTACACACAAGGCTGCGCACGCGCCGATTGCCTCCTGGGACAGCGCGCAGGGCCAGGCCTTGATGCAAGCCATGCTCCAAGTGGCCCGCCAACTGGCGCACGCCATCGTGCGCGATGGCGAGGGTGCCACCAAGTTCATCACTGTGGCGGTGGAGGGTGGACGCACCGCGCAGGAATGCGCACAAGTGGCCTACGCGATTGCGCATTCGCCTTTGGTCAAAACCGCGTTCTACGCCAGTGACCCTAACCTGGGCCGCATTCTGGCGGCGGTGGGTTACGCCGGTATTGAAGACCTGGATCAGGGCCTGATCGAACTGCACCTGGACGATGTGCATGTCGCCACTCTGGGTGGTCGTCACCCGCAGTACAAGGAAGAAGATGGCCAGCGTGTCATGAAGCAGTCCGAAATCACGGTGCGCGTGGGCTTGGGCCGTGGCCAGGCCCACCACACGGTCTGGACCTGCGATTTCAGTCACGAGTACGTGACCATCAACGCCGACTACCGCTCATGAGCACCGCGCTGGAACAATTGCTGGACAAGGTCAGCCAGCTGGTGGACCGCATTGAGTCGGTCCTGCCTCAGCCATTGTCTGCACCCGACTGGAATCTGGCCGTGGCCTGGCGCTACCGCAAACGCTCCAGTGGTCATGGCGTACTTGAACCAGTTCGGCATGTGGCTGGCTTGACGCTCGATGAACTCAAGGAAATCGACGATCAAAAAGAGAAGATGCAGCGCAACATCGAACAGTTTGTGCAAGGTCGTCCGGCCAACAACGTGCTGCTCACCGGCGCGCGGGGCACAGGCAAATCGTCGCTCATCAAAGCCAGCCTCAACCAGTTCGCACCGCTAGGCCTTCGTCTGATCGAGGTGGACAAGGACGACCTGACCGACTTGCCTGACATCATCGAAGTGGTCGCAGGTCGTCCGGAAAAGTTCATGGTCTATTGCGATGACCTGAGCTTTGAAGACGGTGAGCCGGGCTACAAAGCCCTCAAGTCCATTCTGGACGGCTCGGTCGCTGCGGCAACGCCTAATGTGCTGGTGTGCGCCACCAGCAACCGCCGCCACCTGCTGCCCGAGTACATGAGCGAGAACCTGACCTACAAGCACACGCCCGATGGCGAGGTGCATCCGGGCGAAGGTGTGGAGGAAAAAATCTCGCTGTCCGAGCGCTTTGGCCTGTGGATCAGCTTCTACCCCTTCTCGCAAGACGAATATTTGACAATTGCCGCGCAGTGGCTGGCCACCTTGGGCGCCACGCCCGCGCAGATCGAAGAAGCGAGACCTGCGGCGCTGTTGTGGGCTTTGGAGCGTGGATCGCGCAGTGGCCGTGTGGCCTACCAGTTTGCGCGTGACTTCATGGGGCGTCTGGCCTGAACATGGGCGCCACGCTGGTTGCCGATGCAGACCGCGCACGCCAGGATGTCGGCGAGGCTGGGGCCGAGCGCAAAGTGACTGAGGTGGCGGTGGGTGTGCTGCTGCAAGCGGATGGTGCCTTTTTGCTGACTTCCCGCCCGGCAGGCAAGGTCTACGAGGGCTACTGGGAGTTTCCTGGCGGCAAGCTTGAAGCCGGGGAGACGGTGGAGCAGGCGCTGCGCCGAGAGCTGCAGGAAGAGCTGGGCATCATCATCGGCCTGGCTGAGCTCTGGAAAACCCAGATGGTGGACTACCCACACGCCTTGGTGCGTTTGCACTTTTGCAAGGTGCGCCAGTGGGAGGGGGAGTTGCAGATGCGCGAGGCCCAGTCGTTTGCATGGCAGCAATTGCCGGTAGATGTGGTGCCAGTCCTTCCGGGCACTGTGCCCGTGCTGGCATGGTTGGCTGATGAACGTGGCTTTCAGGCCACGACTCACCGCTGACCTATTGCATCAGTTTGGGGTCGCCAAACTCTGCATCCGGAGGGGAGTCTTCGGGCAGTCTGAACGATTCGCTGGCCCAGGCACCAAAGTCGATGCCTTTGCAGCGTGCGCTGCAAAACGGGCGATAGGCATTGCCCGGGCCATACACGCTGTCACCCCCACAAGCCGGGCAGGTGACGATACGTTCTGCAGGGGCGGTTGCGGGCTGGTGGGCGCTCATGCGCACAGGGACATTTCAAAAGGAATGTCGTCGGCCACAGCGGCCATGCGACCCTCTTGCGAGCGCATCATGCGCATGACCACCAGCAAACGGTTGCCGCTGATTTCGGGCACTGCATCCAGAGCAGGGTCAATGCGCAAGCGCAGCAGCTGGAACGTGCGGCCCTGGGGCAGGTTTTGTTGGACCTGGCCGCCCACGGCCATCATTTTCTGGAACTTTCCTGACTCGCGAAGCATCTGCATCAGGCTGTGAAGGGCTTGAGACAGGGGGGCAAAGCTGGCGCTCCAGCGCATCAAGTCTTCGCGGCGACGATCGGCAGGCAGGTGTTGCCAGGCGTGGTAGCCAGGCAGGTCAAATTCGCAGGTGCCGCCGGGAATGCTGCTTCGGCTGCGCAGGGCGCTCAGGAACTCACTGTCCTGCGCGGGCAGGCTGAGTTTGCCGACTTGCTCGTTGATGGCTTCAAAGTGTGCATCGAGCTGGCTGATGACCTGGTCAAGGGCTTGCTCGGAAATGGCCGGGTTGCCGCGGTAGCTGTTGTAGAGCTGTTTTTGGCGGTCCAGGTCCTTGAGCACATCGCTTTTGAGTTCGGAGCGGCTGCCCACGTCCATGATCTCGAACAAGGTGGTCAGCGCAAAGTGGTGGTCCACCGGGTCGTTACGCGGTACCAGCTGACCAAAACGGGCAAACAGGTGCTCCAGCCGCAGGTAAGTGCGGATGCGCTCGTTAAAGGGGAATTCGTAAAGTATCACGCAGCGTTTTCCTCAGGCTCCAATCATAGCCCGAACTCAAGGGCTACTTTTTCGACTTCCGCTTGCAGGGCGTCCATGTCCAGGCCTTCATTGAGCAAGACGAGATCGGCCACCTGAGCTCGCTGAGCTCGGCTGGCCTGTTGGTCAATGATGCGTTGTACCTCTTCGCGCTGCAGGCCGCTGCGCTGCACAACGCGTTCAATTTGTGTTTCTGTGCTGCAGTCAACGACCAGCACCTTGTCGACTTCCTTGCGCCAGCGATCGCCGGCTTCGACCAGCAAGGGGATATCCAGCACCACCAGGCGTGCGCCAGCTTCGGTAGCGGTTTGCGCTTGCTGGCGAATGGCCTGAGTCACCAAGGGGTGGATGATGGCTTCGAGCTGTTGGCGAGCCTTCGGGTTGCCAAACACCAAGGTCCGCATGGCCTGGCGGTCCATGGCGCCATGGGGGTCGATGATTTGTGGGCCAAACGTCTGGGCAATGGCGGGTAGAGCGGCCCCTCCGGGAGCGGTCAATTGACGCGAGATGGCGTCAGCATCAATGACCACAGCGCCCAGCTTGGCAAGCATGGACGAGACGGTGCTTTTGCCGCTGCCAATGCCCCCGGTCAGGCCGATGCGCAAGGTGGTCGGTGCATTCATGCGATCTAGTGTCTCACAGCCAGGGAAGAGGTTTGTAAATGATCATCACCATACCAGCCACAGCCAAATAGGGACCAAAGGGAATTTGGGCTCGAGGTTGCAGGCGCCCCAGCAGTCGTTGCACAAACACGATCAGCAATGCACTCAGGCTGGCCAGCAGCAACACGTTGACCAGCGCGCTCCAACCCAGCCAGGCCAACAGGGCTGCCAGCAGCTTGGCATCACCTCCCCCTAAACCATGTTGACCTCGTAGCTTGAGGTACAACCAGTCCAAGCTCCAAAACAGGCCATAGCCGAACATGGCGCCCCACAGGGCGTCGTGCAAAGTGGTGTCAGTCCAGCCCAGGCTGGAGACGGCAAGCCCCGCCCACAGCAAAGGCAAGGTGAGGGCGTCGGGTAGCAAGGTGGTTTGCTGGTCAATGCGTGCCAAAGCAAGCAGGGCAGAGGCATAAACCGCAGCGCTCCAACCTTGAGGCGTGGGGCCATAGTGAGCGATGCACAGCACCCACAAAGCGGCATTGAGCAGCTCTGTCACGGGATACGCCCAGCTGATGGGGGTGTGACACTGGCGGCAACGGCCACGTAGCGCCACGAAGCTGAGCACGGGGACCAACTCCCACGCCGACAGGGTGTGGCCACAGTGGGGGCAGTGTGAGCGTGGAAAGCTAAGTGAAAGCGTTGGGGCTTGCTTGTCTTTGTCGTGTTCGTGCAGCACCATGCGAGGCAATCGATAGATCACCACGTTCAAAAAGCTGCCAATAATCAGGCCCAGCAAACCGGCCAGTGCCCAGACAAGGTTGTCGTTCATCAGAACAATTGTCCCATCCTGAAGATGGGCAGGTACAGCGCAACCAAAATGCTGCCGATTACACCGCCCAGTACCACAATGATCAAGGGCTCCATCAGGGTGCTGAGTGTGCGGATTTGCTCTTGCAACTGCGCGTCCAGCAATTGGCCGATGCGCGATAGCAGCAAAGCCATTGCACCGGTTTCTTCGCCGGTGTGCACCATTTGCACCATCAAGGCGGGAACATGACCGTTTTGCTCCAGAGATTCGCTCAAGCGTGTGCCTTGCGCGACTTGCTGACTCCATTTGGCGCTGAGCTGTTGGTAAACACTGTGATCGCAGGCTTGCCCGGCTGGTGGCAGCGCTTCGGCCAGCGGTACGCCAGCAGCCAGCAAGGCTGCCAGTGTCTGGCTCCAGCGAGCCATGACGGCAGTGCTGACCACGCTGCGTACACCAGGTACGCGCAATTGCAGCTTTTCCAAGGTTTGACGCAAGGCTCGTGTTTTGCCACTGATGTGCAGGGCATACGCCAGTGGTGGCAAAACCAGCAGGGCGGGTGACCAGGCTTGCAACCAGCGGCTTAAAGCCAGAATCATTTGTGTGGGCAAAGGCAAGGGCTGACCGGAACCCAGAAATACTTCTTCAAACACAGGCACGACAGCCACCATGATCAGACCCAGCACCAGCATGGCAATCACCATGACGATGGCCGGGTAGGCCAGTGCCGAGCGCACTTTGCCTGCCAGCAAAGCATTGCGCTCAAGTGTGTCGGCCAGGCGTTCCAGGCAGTCGTCCAAAATGCCTGCTGTTTCGCCCGCTTGCACCATGCTGATGTACAGCGAGCTGAAGTGACCGCTGCTGCGCAGTGCGTCGGCCAGGCTGCTGCCTTGACCAATAGCCTGCTGAAGCTGGCTGAGCAGTTGGTGTACAGGACCGGGTGTTTGGGTGCGGGTCAGCAGATCCAGAGCCTGCATCAAGGGGACACCTGTCTTGATCAATGTGCTCAGCTGTCGTGTCAGGCTGGTGATGTCCTTTGCGCGAATGGTTTGCTGGGTGCGTTGCAGCCGATAGCGAATACGAACTGGCAGCAAGCCTTGTTGGCGCAGCTGTGCCATGACCAGGGCTTTAGGTTGACGCCCTGATGAACTACCTTTGACGTGACGACCGTCCGTCCGGTGTGCTTGCCATTCGGTTTGCCAATGCCAAGGCCATACAGCAGCGCTTGGTGTCGGGCGGTTCATGCAAGCTCCTGCGTCGAGCTCATGACTTCTTGCACAGAGGTGATCCCTTGCATGACCTTGCGCAAACCCGCCTGACGCAGCGATAGCACGCCGTCTCGTCGGGCCTGA
>CAZPTM010000058.1:0-8805 GCA_964589665.1 uncultured Limnohabitans sp.
TACACCCACACTTCGGTGAAGTTGTGCTTACCAGCGCGCATCCACCAGAAGTGCAGGATGGCAAGCACAGCAATGGCGTAGACACTGCGGTGCAGCGTCTGCCAGTTTCGCGAGCCCATGCGGCGGATGGCACCATTCCATGAGGTCGCCGCCAATGCACACAACAGGACAAAAGCCACAGAACCGACCAGCACAAAGGGACGTTTGGGGATGTCGTGCACGATATCTGCCCAAACAAAACCCATGTCAAAACCGGTGTAGAACAGCAAGTGCAGGCAAGCGTAGGCAAAGGTCAGCAAGCCCAACAGCCGCCGAAACCGCAGCAGCTCTGGCCAGCCGAGCATCACACGCAAAGGCGTGATGGCCAGCGTCAGGCACAGCAGGCGCAAAGTCCAGTCCCCGGTCGAACGAATCAAGGTTTCCGCAGGGTTGGCGCCCAACTGATCTGCAATGGCGCCCCAGACCAACCCGGTCAGGGGCAGCAACCCCAAGACCAATACCAGCCACCAGGCAGCACGTAAGCGCAGAAATGCGCGCATGTCAGAAGAACTTTTTCAAGTCCATGCCGGCGTACAGATGTGCCACTTGCTCGGCATAGCCGTTGAACATCAGTGTTTTGCGGCGGGGGGCAAACAACCCACCCTCACCAATACGGCGCTCAGTGGCCTGACTCCAGCGGGGATGATCGACCTCGGGATTGACGTTGGAATAAAAGCCATATTCCCCGGGCGCAGCACGCCCCCAGGCACTGACGGGCTGTTGCTCCACAAAACGGATACGCACCAGGCTCTTCGCACTTTTGAAACCGTACTTCCAGGGCACCACCAAACGGACAGGAGCCCCATTCTGTCCAGGCAAAACCTGTCCGTACATCCCCATGGCCAGAAGGGTCAGCGGATGACGTGCTTCGTCCATTCGCAGTCCCTCGATATAAGGCCAGTCCAGCACACGTGAGCGAACACCGGGCATGAGCGCGGGGTCTGCCAATGTGGTGAACTCCAGGTATTTCGCACTGCCCTGCGGTTGCACTTTATCGATCAATTTGGACAAACTGTAGCCCACCCAGGGAATGACCATGGACCAGCCTTCCACACAGCGCAGACGGTAGATGCGCTCCTCCATAGGTGACAAGCGCAATAAATCTTCGAGCGCAATGTCCATGGGCTTGTTGACAAGCCCGTCCACACGCACGGTCCAAGGCCGCCCCACCAGGCCTTGCGCCCTTTTGGCCGGCTCAGCCTTGTCGGTGCTGAATTCGTAGAAATTGTTGTACGAGGTGGCATGAGCCCACGTAGTCTGCCGCTCCATCGTGCTGGATCCGGCAAGTGCAGATGTCTGTCCCTTAAGGGCAGGCAAGTCACCTTCTGGGGCTGCCGCAGCCGCAACCCCGAAAGCGCTGCTGGCTGCGAACGCCAGACCCGACTGCAAATACAAGCGTCGCTGTACATACACCCCGGCGGGTGTGATCTCGCTGGGCAGAGGGTGCATGACGAGTACTCCTTACAACGTGCCGTAGCTGTGCAAACCACTGAGGAACATGTTCACGCCGAGGAACGCAAAGGTCGTGACCACGAGGCCGGACAGCGACCACCAAGCCGCCACCGTGCCGCGCAAGCCCTTCATGAGGCGCATGTGCAACCAGGCGGCATAGTTCAACCAGACGATCAGGGCCCAGGTCTCCTTGGGGTCCCAGCTCCAGTAACCGCCCCAGGCCTCAGCGGCCCACAAGGCACCCAGCACCGTTGCAATGGTGAAGAAAGCAAAACCAACAGCAATGGACTTGTACATCACGTCATCGAGCACCTCCAGCGCCGGCAGGCGCTCGGCAATACGGCCACGCATTTTCAGAATGCCGGCAATGATGAGCGCTGCAAGACCGAAGTAAACCATCCAGTAGCTGCTGATGCTTTCGATGCCCGACTTGCGAAACACCACAGGTTCAAAACACAGCACAATGCCCAACAACCACAGCGGTGCGAGCTTGTACCAACGCGTCTCCTGGGCCTGAACCTTGATCAGGTAAGCAAAAGCCACCATGGCCGCCAAAGCAAAGGTGCCGTAGCCAATGAAGTTGGCGGGCACGTGAAGTTTCATCCACCAGCTCTTGAGCGCAGGCACCAGAGGCTGAATGGCATGGGCTTCGCGCACCAGCGTGTACCAGAGCAAAAAACCCACGGCAGCACTGACGACCAACATCACGAATGCGCCCAGGGCACGCGTGCGGTACTCACGTTCGTAGTACAGGTAAAACACCGTGGTCATCCAGCAGAACATGACGAACACTTCGTACAGATTGCTCACGGGGATGTGGCCAATGTCAGGCCCCATCAAGTAACTTTCGTACCAGCGCACCATGGTACCCACCAGCGCAGCGCCCACGGCCACCCATGCAATGCGCGACCCCAGCCGCTCGAAAGTTTCGCCTTCCGAGCGAATGAACATGCCGGCCCAGTAAAACACCGTGCTGATGAAAAACAGCATGCACATCCACAAGATGGCCGATTGGCTGGACAGGAAATACTTGAGCCAGAACACCTGTTCGGCGCGGGCCAGTTGCCCCTCATACGACCACACCGCAGCCAAGGACAGCGCGGCCACAGCCAGCATCAAATTGCGCGCCGGACGCCAGAACCAGCCCATGGCCACAGCCGCTGGCCAGCTGGCCAGCAAGATGCCCTGTTCGTATACATCCATCGCGTGTTGATAACGCGTAAAGGCAAACAACATCCCAGCCAGCGTGATCAGGGCAAACGCCCAGTCGCTGAGGCTGCGACGGCTCCAGTAACCGGGGTTGAGGGTCATGGTAGTCATGCGGACGGCTCCTCCTGCTTGAGCAAACGCGATTGAAGTTGTTCGAATTCCTGGTCGGCATTGAGCGTGCGGCGGTTGACCGACATGGCCATACGCGCCTGCAGACCCTGCCCTTCGGGTGTGAGCCAGATCCACAGGCGACGCTCACGAATGTAGAGCATCGCAAAAACACCCAAAATCAGCAATGCACAGCCCAGATAAACCACCATTTTTCCGGGGGCTCTGGCCACCTGAAACACGCTGGCTTGCACCTGCTTGAAGTCCTTGAGCATCAAGGCCATCGGTGCCGGATACAGAGGCGCATCGCTCAGCGACATGACCGATTGCGTCATGAAAGACGCAGTCATGCTCTCAGGCAAAGGTTTGACGCCAGCACGTTCACGGGCCACAGCATCGAGCTCATACAACACGCCATTGACGATGCGAACAAACATCTCACCCGCACGACTACGCTCTGCCTCGGGCACATTCACATCCAGAAAATCCGCCAAAGCCTGCAAGCCCCAGACTTTTTTGCCAGAGACCTCTTCAAGTCCGGCATACAAGCCCAGAGCCCGCTGGGCAGACTGGGCCAATTGGCCGCGCAACTCGGGGCGCTTGGGGTCAACGGCTTTACTGGCGTAGCGCTCAATCGCCAATGCCCGCATGGCCGGATTGTTCAAGGCATCACGCAGGCGCACAAAGCCTTCCATGCTTTCGTTCTCATCTACCGGCAAGCGCAAGTAACGGAAAGGCTGCGCAGGACTTTCACGCATGCCAAGAAGAAAAACACGCACCCCATCGCCCGTATCCACCGGCACCATGTAGTTGTTGTATTCGCGCGCCTGACCTGCTGCATCGCGCAGCTTGTAACTCACGCTGGGACCGACATTACGCAAATGCTTCTTGGTGACCGTCTTGTCGGCTGAACCCAGGCGTGCCTCGATGGAGGAGCGCAGATCTACAGCACGTACATCGGTAGCTGTATTGTTGCCGGCCATGTTCTCGACGTTGATGACGCGCAGCCCCGTAAATTCCAGGGTCAATTTTTCTTTGCCGTTGGTCAACTCGGTCGAGGAACCGATCGTGCCCGTGACCTCAAATGGTTTGGACGCTTGTGCCATGGGCACAGCCTGCAAAGTCACTTCCGAGCCGCCATCATCAAAGCTCGATTGGTAAATCTCAATGCCCTTGTAACTGGCAGGATGGTTGACCTCAACGCGGGCTTCCTTTTTCTCGCCCGTGGCCTTGTCATGGATGATGATGTCGCTGGCAAACAGCTTGGGCATGCCTGTGGAGTAGTACTCCACAATAAACTTCTTAAGTTCCACCGCAAAAGGCAATTCCTGCAAGAGCACGCCATCGGACTGCGACAAAATGGCCGTACTCGATGCCGTGCCTTCGGCCACCATCAAATCACCGCGGAACGCCGGATTACGCTCGGTCAGACGATGCTGCTCAGGCACTTTGGAAATCAAACCACCGCCGCTGTAGACCGTCTTGCCCCCCATCCACATCTGGGCACGCACAAACAAGTCTCCATCGAGCAAGCCACCTATACAAATGAGCACAATGGCCGAGTGCGCAGCAATGTAACCCAGCTTGTTGGCCGCCCCCGCCTTGGCAGCAATCATCCAGCCTTCGCCTTGGGAGGTCTGACGTGACTGCAAACGCACTTTCCAGCCGCCCGTGGCCAGCAATTGGCCCAGACGCTGGGCAGCCTGCGCGGGCGCTTCGGCCCATTGGCCCTGCGCCTTGTGGTGAAAAGCCTGCAAGGCCTGCTCGCGGATGTTTTCCTTGTATTGCTTGAGATCGCTCAGAATCTTGGGGGTGTTGCGCGCAATGCACAAGCTCGTGCTGATGACCAAGAAGGCCAGGATCAGCAAAAACCACCAGGCGCTGTAGACCGAGTACAGCTTGAGACTGTCGAACACCTGAGCCCAAAAAGGCCCGAATTGGTTGACGTAGTTAGGGTAGGGTTCGTGCTGCTTGACCACGGTACCGATGACCGAGGCAATACAAATGATCGTCAGCAGCGCAATCGCAAAGCGCATGGACGCAAGCAACTCCAAAGCAGCCTGCATGCGGCCGGAGCGGGCTGTAGATTCATCGCTGGGCGTGGAGGTGCTGCTCATACATCTTGCATACAAAAGAAAAACGGGTCTGATCAGACCCGCCTGTAAGGAGCCCCTCTAGGACTCAAGAATGCCGGTGACGAACCGGATTGTCTCTCAGACAGATGAAGTCTGCCTTAAACCCCTCAAACCCCCGGGGGCATGAGGGAATCATTGCGCCATCAACGCAGGCCAGCCACGTAGTCCGACACCGCTTTGATTTCGCGGTCATTCATCTTGGAAGCCACACCAGTCATTTGCACACTGTTTTTACGAACGCCATCGCGGAAGGCGATCAGCTGGGCCGTGGCGTAGTCAGCGTGTTGACCCGAAAGACGCGGATACTGGGAAGGAATACCAGCACCGTTGGGGCTGTGGCAGCCAGCGCAAGCGGCGATTTGACGGTCAGGCAAGCCACCGCGATAGATACGCTCGCCCAGCAAAACCGTGTCCTTGTCTTTCGCAAAGCCAGGCTTGGCTTTTTGAGAGGCCAGCCAGTAAGCGATATTGCGCATATCGGCTTCGCTTAAACCAGCGACCATGCCGCTCATGATGGCGTTGGCACGCTTGCCGGATTTGAATTCCTGCAGCTGCTTGACCAGGTACTCGGGGTGCTGCTGAGCCAGCTTGGGGTTGGCCGGTGTGGTGGAGTTGCCGTCAGCCGCATGGCAGGCAGCGCAAACAGCCGTGTAAGTAGCCTCACCCTTGACCAGATCGGGCTTGGCGACCTTGGCTTCAGGGCCATTGGCCAGGGCAGAACCTGCCACCAGGGCAGTCATCAAAAAGGAAACCAGTGCTTTCATGAGGTATATCCTGGAATAGGCGCAAAACCATCGGATTCTACAATGATGCCATTGTCAGTTTCCTGACTCGCCTACACTTCCTGCCCATGACCCAGCCTATTGCCCATCCCCCGCACCCTGCCCCGGCAGCCCAAGCCCCTGCCAGCGCCAGCGTGACCCCCATGGGCTGGATGCACACTGCCCGCTTTTTGACCACAGCGGCCCAACTGGTCCACCTGCCCGAATATGCACTGCCAGAAATCGCATTTGTAGGTCGCTCCAATGCGGGCAAATCGACCTGCATCAACACCTTGACGCAGCAAAAACAGCTGGCTTTTGCCTCCAAAAAACCCGGCCGCACGCAACACATCAACCTGTTTTCACTCGGTAAACAAGGCGTGCACGATGCCGTGTTGGTCGATCTGCCTGGCTACGGCTACGCTGCAGTGCCCAAGGCCGACAAAGCCCGCTGGCAGCGCGTCATGGCCAACTACCTGGTCAGCCGATCCAACCTGACCGGTGTGGTCATGCTGTGCGACCCGCGCCACGGCCTGACCGAACTGGACGAAGCGCTGCTGGAAATCATCCGCCCACGGGTAGAGGAAGGCCTGAAGTTTCTGGTGCTGCTGACCAAAGCCGACAAACTCACCCGCTCCGAGCAGGCCAAGGTTCTGTCCATCACCAAGCTGCAAGCCGGTGGCGGCGATGTGAAGTTGTTTTCGGCCCTCAAAAAGCAAGGGGTTGACGAAGTCGCCCAACATTTGTGGGACTGGGTCCACCCCGTCAATACACTGGCGCAGAACCCGGCGGACGCGTCTTGAAGCGTTTGTGCACCCAGTAATACTGCTCGGGCATGGACAGCACCAGCGCCTGCAACGCTTGGTTCATGGTTTGAGTGTCTGCCATCACATCGTCTGAAGGGTAGTTGTCCCACAGACCCGATACTTCCACACGGTAACCGCTGCGGGTCATGCGCGTCACGGCCGTCAGCACCTTCGCGCGTCCCAGGCGGGCAAAGCGCGAGAGCGAAGGCAGAGTCGCTGCCGGCACGCCAAAAAAATCCACAAACACCGACTCGGCCGCGCCAAAGTCCATGTCCGGCAGCAAGTAAAGCTTTTCACCCTGACGCAATCCGGCCACGATGGTTTTCACGCCTTCGTGGCGCTCGTAAAGCCGGTTGCGCCCGTTGCGGTTACGGCCGTGGCGAACCCAATCGTCCAGCGCCTGTCCCCGTTGGGGCACATAAATGCTGGCCATGGCCTGCCCTTGCACCAGCGTCAAAGCCACCCCACCCGCGTCCAGCCCTACAAAATGGGGTGCAAACACCACCACACCACCCTCTTGCTTCAAGGCCTGCACATCACCCGTCACTTGTAAACGACGCTGCAGCACCCGCACGGGTGCATGCCACAACCACGAACGGTCGAGCAAAGACTGCATCACGCTCACAAAATGCTGACGCAACACCCTTTGGCGCTTGACCGCACTCCATTGCGGAAAGCACAGCTGCAAATTCACATTGGCCACATGCCGCCGCTCGCGAGCCAAGACATACAGCAGCAAACCCAGCACCGTCCCCAACCCACGCAGCAAAGGCAACGGCCACCAAGCCAGAAAACGCATGAACACGATCAAGAGGCGGGCCATCAGCTTTCCTTGCGCGGGGACTTGTAGCGCGCATAGCCCCACAAATACTGGGAGGGTCGCTGCAACACCATCTGCTCCATCGCCTGGTTGATTTGCACTACCGCAGTTTCCAGATCGGCCGACAACTCAAAGCCCAAGCTCTGTGTATGCAAGCGGTAGCCACGCCCCAGGGTCAGACGCTCCCCCCAGATCAACACCGGCTGCGCACCGGTTTGCTGCAACAGGCGTGCTGCCAAGGTCATGGTGTAGGCCGACTTGCCAAAAAACGGGGCCCATTGGCCCAAACCCTCTGGGGGTACCTGGTCGGGCAGCAAACCCACGGCCTGACCCTGGCGTAAAGCCTTGATCATTTGCCGCACACCCGACAACGTGGTGGGCACGGCCTCAAGCCCCGGACGGTTGCGCGCCATTTCCATGATGGTGTTCAGCTGCGCCTGCCGCGCCGGGCGGTACAAAACGGTCAGCATGCCGTGGTCTTGGCCAAAGCGTTGGGCCAGCGCCTGCGCCGTGATTTCAAAGCAGCCCATGTGCGGCGTCAGAAATACCACGCCCTTTCCTGCGCCGTAGGCCCGAGCCGCCGCAGCGTCATTAGCCCACTCCACATGCGGCGTACGCCCCAGCCACAGCCGGGGCAACTCGGCCGACATGCAGCCAGCCTGCCCAATCGCCCCCCACACCTGCGACCAGCCCAGCCCAGCTTGGCGGGCATTGGCCATGAAGCGCTGGCGGTAGCCTGGCGCCACCAGCCAGGCCAGCCACCCACCCAGGTAGCCGAGCAGATGCAAGGCCCATAAAGGCCAACGGCTGAAGAAACGAAACCAGAACAACATGGGGCCCGATTTTGCCCTGAAGCGGTGCGGGGTTTTCCCTCGGGTCTTGAAACCGTCACAAAAGCCCTTATCATTAGCACTCGAACGGCATGAGTGCTAACAAGCGCCGTGCAATAGTCAGTTCGCGCCAACATTCGTTGGCATTTGTTTATCTGCAACCTCTGTATTCATCCTCAAGGAGATGTCATGAACCTGCGTCCTCTGGCCGATCGCGTGATCGTCAAGCGTCTGGAAAACGAAACCAAAACCGCTTCGGGCATCGTGATCCCCGACAACGCTGCAGAAAAGCCTGACCAAGGCGAAATCCTGGCCGTCGGCCCCGGCAAGACCAACGACAAAGGCGAAACCAAAGCCCTGTCCGTCAAGGTCGGCGACCGCGTCCTGTTTGGCAAGTACTCTGGCCAGACCGTCAAGGTCAATGGCGACGAGCTGCTCGTCATGAAAGAAGAAGACCTCTTCGCCGTGGTCGAGTGATCGATCGCATTTCAATCAAGATTTCAGCTAATTAGGAGCTAAACAACATGGCAGCAAAAGATGTAGTTTTCGGCGCAGATGCACGCGCCCGCATGGTTGAAGGCGTCAACGTTCTGGCCAACGCCGTCAAAGTGACCCTGGGCCCCAAAGGCCGCAACGTGGTGCTCG
>CAZPTM010000059.1:0-8796 GCA_964589665.1 uncultured Limnohabitans sp.
CGTCCTGCATCAAGGCAGAACCCGCCCATTTGTTGCACACCTTCTTGGCCGGGCAGCCCATGTTGATGTCAATGATCTGCGCACCGCGGTCAATGTTGTACGCAGCGGCCTCGGCCATCATGCCCGGCTCGGTGCCCGCAATTTGCACAGCAATAGGCCCCGGCTCGCCGTCGTGGTTGGCGCGGCGGCTGGTTTTGAGGGTGTGCCACAAGTCCTTGCGAGAGGTAACCATTTCGCTGACCGCGTAGCCCGCGCCAAATTGCCGGCACAACTGACGAAACGGCCGATCCGTCACTCCCGCCATGGGGGCGACGAACAAGGTGTTCGGCAAGTCATGAGGACCGATGCGCATAGGTGCAGGAACGGGGCTTTGCTTAAAAAGGAGGCACGATTGTAATTGCTCAAAATTTCAGCAACTGAAAGCCGAATGTGCTAGGCATACACTGGCGACCATGGACACTTGGATTCCTCACCTGCTGCAACTGCTGGCCCTGCCAGAGTACGGTCTGAGCACCGTGTTTGTTGTTGCTTTTATCTCAGCCACCTTGCTGCCCATGGGCTCGGAGCCCATGGTATTTGGCTTGGTCAAACTCAACCCCGAGCTGTTTTGGCCAGCCGTGCTGGTGGCCACCGTCGGCAACACCCTGGGCGGCATGGCCAGCTGGTGGATGGGCTACGGCGCTCATCAGGCCGTGGACCAATGGCGCCACAGCAAGACCCATGTCCGTGCGCTGGACTGGTTGCAGCGCCTGGGACCCAAAGCATGCCTGCTGAGCTGGATGCCTGTCATTGGCGACCCGCTTTGCGCGGTGGCCGGCTGGCTGCGCATGCCCCTGTGGCCGTGCACGGCTTACATGGCTGTGGGCAAATTGGCGCGGTATGTGCTCATGACGGCAGGCCTGCTGTGGGTTTTCCCACAAGGCCTGCCTTTCATCAACGGCGCTTGATGCTGCGGCTCAGGAGCTGAACAGGAAGTTCATCACGTCGCCATCCTTGACGACGTATTCCTTGCCTTCTGCGCGCATCTTGCCCGCGTCTTTGGCGCCTTGTTCGCCTTTGTAGGCGATGAAGTCGTCAAACGAAATGGTCTGGGCGCGGATATAGCCTTTTTCAAAGTCAGTGTGGATCACACCTGCGGCTTGTGGGCCGGTGTCGCCTTTGCGGATGGTCCATGCGCGCACTTCTTTCACGCCAGCGGTGAAGTAAGTTTGCAGACCCAGCAGGTCGTAGGCGGCGCGAATCAGGCGGTTGAGGCCCGGCTCGTCCTGGCCCAACTCTTTGAGGAATTCCAGGCGATCGGCGTCGTCCATCTCTGACAGCTCGGCTTCGATCTTGGCGCAAATGGCCACCACGGGCGCGTTTTGCGCTTCGGCGAAAGCTTTGAGACGATCGAGGAAGGGGTTGTTCTCGAAGCCATCTTCCGACACGTTGGCCACAAACATGGCGGGCTTGGCGGTGATCAGGAAGAACTGCTTGAGCTCGGCGCGCTCTTCCTTGCTGAAGTCGATGGTGCGCACAGGCTTGGTGTCGTTGAGCGCGACTTGGCACTTTTCCAAAATCGCCAGTTGCTTGGCAGCTTCTTTGTCACCAGAGCGGGCAATTTTGCTCACGCGGTGAATAGCTTTTTCCACCGAAGCCAGGTCAGCCAGGCACAACTCTGTCTGGATAACCTCGATGTCGGCAATCGGGTCGACCTTGTTGGCTACGTGGATCACATTGGGGTCTTCAAAGCAACGCACCACGTTGACGATGGCGTCGGTCTCGCGGATGTGGGCCAAAAACTTGTTGCCCAAGCCTTCGCCCGTGCTGGCACCGGCTACTAGGCCTGCAATGTCCACAAACTCCACAATGGCTGGAACGATGCGCTCGGGCGTGATGATCTCGGCCAGCTGCTGCAGGCGAGGATCGGGCACTTCGACCACGCCAGTGTTGGGCTCGATGGTGCAAAAGGGGTAGTTCTCGGCCGCAATCCCGGCTTTGGTCAGGGCGTTGAAGAGGGTGGACTTGCCCACGTTGGGCAGGCCCACGATGCCGCATTTGAGGCTCATGGAAAGGGTTCCTTGTGAATCGGGCCCGTGGCTCTGGATCAGGCCGGCAGGCATGCACGCGCATGGCATTACGCTCAGGCGCAAAAGATGTCTGATTGTAAGACCGGCGCCTTACGCTTGGGGCCACGTACGAGCCTGGTCAAGCAAATGTTGGCGAAACACCTGTGCAATCGGCGAGAGCTGCTTGGCACGCGGATGCACCACATGCCATTGTGAGCGAATGGGCAGGCCACTGATCGGCAACAGACACAGATCACGCCCCAGATCCTCAGCCTTGATGGCGTGGCGCGAAATAACCGCCACGCCCAAGTTCCCGGCCACGGCCTCCTTGATGGCCTCGTTGCTACCCAGCTCCAGCCAGCTTTGGGGCTCAAAGCCATGCGTTGCCAAAAATCGGTCTGTGGCCAGCCGCGTGCCAGAGCCGCGCTCGCGCAGGATCAGACGCTCGCCTTCCAGTGCCTTGATGGACAGGCGCTGTCGTGATGCCAGTGGATGATCGGCAGGCGCGATCATGACCAGAGGGTTGTCCATAAAAATCTGGTCGTCCAGATCAACGTCCTGCGGCGGCATGGACATGACGTACAGGTCGTCGCGGTTTTCGCGCAGACGCTGCACCACGCCGTCGCGGTTAAGGACCTCCAGCGAAATGTCGATGCCCGGGTGCTGCTCGCAAAAACCGCCCAGCAGTCGGGGGACAAAATATTTGGCCGTGCTGACCACCGCCACGCGCAAGCGGCCGTGTGTGAGGCCCTGCATGGCGTTGACGGTCTGCCCAAAGCGCTCCCACTCATCCACGATGGCTCTGGCCGTTTGTGCCAGCTGCCGGCCAGCTTCGGTCAGGTAGACCTTTCGCGCGATCACCTCATACAGCGGCAACCCCACCGATTCACTGACTTCGCGCAACTGCATCGACGCCGTGGGCTGGGTCACATGCATCGCACGCGCAGCGGCGCTCACGCTGCCCGTGTCTGCAAGGGCCAGGAAGAGACGAAGTTGACGGAAAGTAACATTCATAGATTTAATTCGATGAATATGTTTTGAAGAATCGATTTTACTTTATGAATATGAATCCACAGAATGCCGTCATCGCTTCATTCATCGCATCCCATGCAGTCCTTTATCGACCCTGCCATTTTGTTTTTTGTGTTCGGCGTTTTTGCCGGACTGATCAAATCCAACCTGGAAATACCGCCGGCCATTTCGCGCTTTCTGTCGCTGTATCTGCTCATGGCCTTGGGCCTCAAAGGTGGTTTTGCCCTGGCACATTCCGGGCTGACCACCGAGGTGGCGATAGGCCTGTCGCTGGCGGTGGCGCTCGCTGTGCTGATTCCAGCATTGAGTTACCCCGTCCTGGGCCGCTTTCTTTCGGGCTTTGACGCCGCGGCCGTTGCTGCCACTTACGGTTCGGTCAGCGCCGTGACCTTCATCACTGCCATCGGTCATCTGGAAAGCCAAGGGATCGCGTTTGGCGGGCACATGGCTGCCGCCATGGCGCTCATGGAATCGCCCGCGATCGTCATGGCGGTGCTGATGGCCAACACTTTGCGCAGGCAACACACATCGCCGGTTCTGCTGAGCAGCTCGGGCGCCGGCGTCTGGGCTGGTCAGACGGGCGGCGGCATGCCAACGCTTTCGCTGCGCAAGGTGCTGCATGAGTCCTTCACCGACGGCGCGCAGCTGCTATTGTTGGGCGCGATGGCCGTGGGCATCATCACCGGGGATGCCGGCAAGGCGGCCATGGAACCCTTCTCGGGCGATCTGTTCAAGGGCATGCTGGCCTTCTTCCTGCTCGACATGGGTCTGCTGGCCGCCCGTAATCTGCCGGGCCTCAAGGGCCAGTCGCCCTGGCTGTTGGCCTATGGACTGCTGGCACCGTTGATGCACGCCAGCCTGGCGCTGGGCCTAGGCTGGCTGGTGGGACTGCCGCAGGGCGATGCCACACTGCTGATGGTGCTGGCTGCCAGCGCCTCGTACATTGCCGTGCCCGCGGTGGTGCGCTATGCCATTCCCGAGGCCAACCCCTCGCTGTATTTTGGTTTGTCTTTGGGCCTGACCTTCCCGCTCAACATCCTGCTGGGCATCCCGCTCTACACCGAGGTGGCGCGCTGGGTATGGACGTGAGCCGTACGAACGCAGGGAAAATGCCCTTGCAGCCGAGCCTCAGGCCCCAGAAGCCCCTGTCACATCAGCCCTTGCAAGCCTCTCTACAATGCGCTCATGGCATCCCAACCTGATATCTGCATTCGTGGCGCCGGCATTGTGGGCCGCAGCCTGGCGCTGCTGCTGGCGCGCGAGCGTTTGCGCGTGCGCCTGGTGCAGGCGCAAGCCTCCAGCAACAAGGCGGATGTGCGTGCCTACTCCCTGAACCATGCCGCCAAAGAGCTGCTGCAAGACTTGCGCTGTTGGCCTGAAGCGCCTGCGGTGACGCCTGTTCAAGCGATGCAGGTGTTTGGCGATGAAAACGGCGAGCTCAACTTTCTGGCCCATGAACAAGGCTGTAACGAGCTCAACTGGATGGTCGATGTACCCGTACTCGAAGCCCAGCTCGACAACGCCGTGCGTTTTCAGCCTTTGATAGAAGTGGCCGACACCCCTGCTCCTGCACCCTTGACCATCGTGTGTGAGGGCCGTGCCAGCCAGACGCGCGCCGAGCTGGGCGTGCAATTTGAAGTGACGCACTATCCTCAACATGCCGTTGCCGCCCGCTTGCAATGCGAACGGCCCCACCAAGGCACGGCTCGCCAATGGTTCCGTTTTGGCGCTGTACCGGGCCTGCATGCACCGCAAGCCGAAATTCTGGCCCTGCTGCCCCTGGGCGGCGAAGGTGCACACGAAGTGGCGCTGGTGTGGTCAGTTCACCCTGATCGTGCTGCCGAGCTGGCAGCGCTAGACGTCGCCGCTTTTGCCTATGAGCTCGAACAAGCTTGCGGCCTGAGTCTGGGACACATGCAACTGAGCAGCGAACGAGCCATCTGGCCACTGCAACTGGCCCGCGCCTCGCGATCGGTCGGACTCATGCCAGACACCACCGACCAGGCTTTCGCCTTGGCGGGCGATGCTGCCCACGCCATGCATCCGTTGGCAGGCCAGGGCTTGAACGTAGGCTTGGGCGATGTGGCCGAATTGGCCAAGGTCATTCGCGAGAAAGAGTTCTGGCGTCCCTTGAACGATATGAAGTTGCTGCGCCGTTACGAACGTGCACGCCAGGCCGATGTACTGGCCATGGGACACGTGACTGATGGCCTGCAACGCCTGTTTTCACACCCCCACCCCACCATGCAGTTGCTGCGCAATCGCGGCATGCAGGGCTTTGACCGCCTCACACTCCTCAAGCGCTGGATGACCCGTCAAGCCATGGGCCTGCCCCACTGAACCCTTTGTGTTTTTGCCATGCTGAAAAAACTTTTCTCCCTGCTCCTGCTTGTCGGCGCCTTTCACGTTCAAGCTCAGGAAAACGTCATTCGCAAAAACCTGCCCGAACGACTGCCCAATCTGCCCAACATTGACGAGATCAGCAAAACTCCCATGCCCGGCTTGTTCGAGGTTCGCATTGGCAGCGATGTTTTCTATACCGACGCCCAGGCCAACTTTATTTTGCAGGGATCACTGTTCGATGTGCGCCAACGTCGCAACCTGACCGAAGAGCGTGTTGAAAAGCTCTCGGCTATTCCATTTGAACAACTGCCTTTGAAAAACGCCTTTACCCAGGTGCATGGCAACGGCAAGCGCAAGCTGGTGGTGTTTGCAGACCCCAACTGCGGCTACTGCAAGCGTTTCGAGAAGGATTTGAAGAACCTCAGCGACGTCACGATTTACCATCTGCTCTACCCGATTTTGGGAGAGGACTCGAAGGCCAAATCGCGCAACATCTGGTGTTCCAAAGACCGCGTCAAGACCTGGAATGACTGGATGCTGCGCGGCGTCACGCCACCAGCAGCACAATGCGATACCACCGCGATTGATGCCAACGTCGAATTCGGCAAAAAACACCGCATTTCCGGGACGCCCACCCTGATCCTGACCGATGGATCTCGGATTGCAGGCGCAGTGCCTGCAGCGCAAGTGGACAAGATGCTCAACGACATCACACCCTAAAGCCTCATGCACCTCAAACCACATGCGCCAGACAAAACCTGGCAATACATTCGCAAACTCAGTTTTGCGGGCCTGATTCCTTTTGCATTCCTGGCGCTGTGCTTGTGGCTGGTCGATGCCGACCTTCACCCCTACGTAGCCCTGTCCATGCAAGGCTATGGCGCAGTGATTGTCTCGTTTCTGGGTGGCATTCATTGGGGTGCAGGTTTGCGTGACGCGGTGACAACTCGCAATGCTCCCTCGCTGCCCTTTAACTGGGGAGTGATGCCATCGCTTTTGGCCTGGGTGGGCGTGATGATGCCTGCCTTTGCCGGCCTGCCCTTGCTGGGCTTTGCCTTGATGGCCTGCTACTTCATGGACCGCCGTACTTGGCCAGCCATGGGTCTGGCCGCATGGCTGCCCATGCGATTGCAGCTGACCATCGTTGCCAGTTTGAGCTGCTTGTTGGCTGCAGGTGCGACATGACCTACCTGCATTACTGCATTGAAGCCGCCAACCTGAACGCCCACCTGTTTCGGGTCACGCTGAACATTGCGCAGCCTGCCGCGCAGCAAACCGTTTCACTTCCGGTCTGGATTCCGGGCAGTTACCTGGTGCGCGAATTTGCCAAGAACCTGCAGGACCTGAGCGCCAAACAAGGCCGTCGCCAACTTGCGATCCAGCAACTGGACAAATGCAGCTGGCAAATCGACTGCAAGCCAGACCAGCCGCTGACACTGAGCTATGAGGTCTATGCCTTTGACAACTCGGTGCGTACCGCTTGGCTCGACAGCCAGCGAGGGTTTTTCAATGGCACCAGTGTGTGCCTGCGGGTGCATGGCCAGGAAGACCTTGCGCACCAACTGCAGCTGCTGCCCGTCAAAGGCCGCGCGGATTGGCAAGCAACCACAGGCCTGAGCCCTGTCAAAACAGACAAGCGCGGCTTTGGCCTGTACCTGGCGGCCAACTACGATGAGTTGGTGGACTGCCCCGTCGAGCTGGGTGCATTCTGGAGCGGCAGCTTCAAGGCTTGCGGCATTGAGCACCGCTTTGTGGTGGCAGGGGCTCTACCGTCTTTCGATGGCGAGCGATTGCTGGCGGACACACAGAAAATCTGCGAAGCCGAAATCCGTTTCTGGCATGGCAAGGGTGCGCAAGCGGGTCGCAAGGCGCCGCACAAAAACTATGTGTTTATGCTCAACGCAGTAGGCGATGGCTACGGTGGCCTGGAGCACAGGAACAGCACCGCGCTGATCTGCAACCGCCGCGACCTGCCCTGCGTGGGAGACCACAAGACAAGCGAGGGCTACACCACCCTGCTGGGCCTGATCAGCCACGAGTACTTTCACACCTGGAACGTCAAGCAACTGCGCCCCGATGCCTTTGCCCGCTACGACTACACGCAAGAAAACTACACGCCGCTGCTGTGGTTCTTTGAGGGCTTTACCAGCTATTACGACGACCTGCTGCTGCGCCGTGCCGGCCTGATTGACGACGCAACGTATCTGAAACTGCTGTCCAAAACCATCAACATGGTTGCACAAACGCCGGGGCGACAAGTGCAGACAGTGGCGCAAGCCAGCTTTGATGCCTGGGTCAAGTACTACCGCCAGGACGAAAACACGCCCAACGCGACGGTGAGCTACTACACCAAGGGCGCGCTGGTGGCGTTGTGCCTGGACCTGTCACTGCGCACTGAAGGGCATTCGCTGGACGCGGTGATGC
Organism: uncultured Limnohabitans sp.; assembly: GCA_964589665.1. Taxonomy (GTDB): domain Bacteria; phylum Pseudomonadota; class Gammaproteobacteria; order Burkholderiales; family Burkholderiaceae_C; genus Limnohabitans_A. Next base: position 7,848 of record CAZPTM010000059.1, read on the forward strand.
GCGGGCTGTGGAAACGCTGCAAGGCCGGGCCCATGCGCGAGCAGGATGTGCTCGATGAATTGCAGGCCCTGACCGGTCGTTCATGGCACAAGGAGCTTCAGGCCTGGGTGCACTCCACCGCCGAGCTGCCGCTGGCGCGTTTGCTGGAGGCCCAGGGCATCCGCATCCATGCTGAACCCGGCAACTTTGCCCAGCATCTGGGTTTGCGCCATGCGGACGCCAATGGCAGCGTGCAGGTCAAAGGTGTTTTGCGCGGTAGCGCTGCCGAGCTTGCAGGCTTTGCTGCAGGCGACGAATGGCTGGGCCTGGAAGTTGGTGCACGTGGTCAACATGGACACTGGCGCGTCAATAAACTCGACGACGTGCCGCTATTGTTGGGCAAGGAGCGCAAGGCCATGGCTTTGGTGTCGCGCGACAAACTGCTTCTGCGTTTGCCGCTGACTGTGCCTCAGCAGAGCACAGTTTGGCGATTGGAAGCGACAAGCAGTCGCTCCAACGCTTGGCCTTCACTCTAGAGAACCGTCATTGCGAACGCAGTGAAGCAATCCAGGATTGCCGCGCTCCGCTCGCAATAACTTGGCGTCAAATTACTTGCGCCGCAAATCCACCACGCGTTTGGCCTTACCTTGGCTGCGTTCAACGCCGCCCTCTTGTTTGAGCTCGATCTCGACGCTGGAGCCAATGTAGACCTTGATCTCGTGCTGCAGCAACTTGGCCGCAGCGCGAGCCTCAAGCCCTTCGGGGTTGATGCCTGGCTTGGTCTCGATCAGCACTTTCAGGTTGTCCATCGGACCATCGCGGGTGAGCACGCACTGGTAGTGCGGGGCCAATTCGCTGCGCTTGAGAATGAGTTCTTCGATCTGGCTGGGGAACACGTTCACGCCGCGAATGATCATCATGTCGTCGCTGCGGCCGGTGATTTTTTCCATACGGCGCATACTTTGGCGTG
>CAZPTM010000060.1:0-8633 GCA_964589665.1 uncultured Limnohabitans sp.
TCCAGCGAAACCGACTACTGGCTCGAGTTCGCAAACGACACGGATGTCATGCGCCATGGCCAGAACCATCTTCCGGTAGTTCTCCGCCTGCTTTTCTTCCCAACTGGAAAACTGAACCTGGCTGATCTTGGTCACCCCTTCGACCATGTGATAAATTTCTTCACCGAACAGATTTTTAATTTCATCTTCGGTGGCCAGATCCGGGGTCTGAACGAGGTGAACAAACGAGTACTTCTCCTTGAGGGCGCGATACTCCGGTAGGGCGCGACCAGCCTGGCGCATCAACCAGATGGGGGTGTGGGCAGTGGCCTGGCGCAGACAGGCGCGCAGGAAGGTGTCGTTTTGAAGGGGGGCAAATGTGCTCATGCCTCAATTGTCGCAGGCTTGGGGCCTACGACAATTGATCAAAGCTGGGCCAGTGCCGTGCGAATTTCATCGACCGAAGGGAGTTCGGAAAAGACATGCGGTGCTTTGCCCGGGGCGTACAGCACATACACGGGAACACCGCTTCGTCCCAAAGCATTGAGTTCGCGGGTGATGGTGCTGTCGCGGCGGGTCCAGTCGGCGCGCAGCAGTTGAACGTTACGCGCTTTGAAGTCTGCCAGCAATGTTTCATTGGCCAGCGTGGTTTTCTTGTTGTACTGGCAGGTCACGCACCAGGCGGCTGTGAAGTCCACAAATACCGCCTGTTTCTTGGACGTGGCAGCTAGTACAGCCTCGGGGCTCCAAGGTTGCCATACAGATGTGGGAGATGTCTGTGTGGCGGGTGACGGCTCAGGCTGTTGTGTTTGACTCCACAACATTTGTCCACTCACGCCGATCATCATGGCCGCCAGCGCGCTGGCCATCATGCGCGTACGTTGGGGCTTGGCCCAGGACCACATCAACAAGCTCACACCGAGCAACAGGGCTAGCAGCGTAGCGACGCTGTCCATATGGGTTTGTTGACCCAGCACCCACACCAGCCAGATGACTGTGGCCCACATGGGGAAGGCCATGGCTTGGCGGAAGGTTTCCATCCAGGCGCCTGGTCGGGGTAGGGCGCTTACCAGTCGTGGCCACAGGCTGGCAAGCAAATAAGGCAATGCCATCCCGAGGCCCATGGCTGCAAAAATGGGCAGCGCCAGCGCCGAGGGCCAGGCAATGGCCAGGCCCAGAGAGGCGCCCATGAAGGGAGCTGTGCAAGGCGATGCGATGGCCACAGCCAGCACGCCTGACAGCGCTGCGTTGAGTGTGCTGTGCGCACTTTGCACGTTGGCCAGGTGATCGGGCACAAACATGCCGAACTCGAACAACCCGGACAAGTTCAGCGCCAGCAGGGTAAACAGCACAGCGAGTGCGATGATGACGAGCGGACTTTGCAACTGAAAGCCCCAGCCCAGTTGCTCACCCGTGGCGCGCAGTGCCAACAGCAAGCCACCCAGGGCCACAAAGGACACCACCACACCTGCGGTGTAGGCCAGTCCTGCCCGAGCATGAGCACCTGGGCGATTGACCGGATGGGTAAATCCCATGACTTTGATGGCTAACACAGGGAAAACGCAAGGCATCAAATTGAGGATCACGCCGCCGATAAATGCACCCATCAGCGCCAGCAGCCATGTGGTCGGTAAAGGGCCAGGCGTTTGTGGTGCTGCATTTTCACGTAAGGCGCGTTCGAGCTCAGGCGATACTGCAACAGTTTGCAAGAGAGGCCAGTTGCCGATGACCGGGCCCTCGAGGGTGATGGCGGGGCTTTGTGGTGCCGTGTCTGTGCCGTGAGCCAGTACCCAGGCCATGCGAGAGGGACTTTCACTGCGATCGTCCGAAACAGGCATGATGGCCTGCCATTGTTCGCCCTGCCATTGCTGCGTCCAGTCCTTGTCCTGTACAGCGGCGTTTTGTAGGACATTGCCGGTGATGGGCAGCAGGCTCAGTTTGTGGCCCTGCCAGCCCTTGGGCAGTTGATCGACGGTGATGCGGATTTGTTTTCCGTTTGGCAGCACCTCAGTTTGTACTTGGGCGTTTGAGGCGACAGGGCTGAGCTGGCGAGCCCAGTCGAAACGATTGGGAGAATTGATGCTGACCGAGCTCCAGTTGAGCTGCAGATCGGCTTCCTGGGGAATGCACTCTTGGCGGCAGGCCAACCACTCTACATGTGCTGCCAGCGGTAGGGGCTGTGTGGCCTGGAAGCTGGCATCAACTTGTACGGAGGCGGCCAGCAGCACAGCATCTTCATATCCGTAATTGGCCAAGGGTGGGATGGGAATCTTTTTAGGCAGTGGCCATTGCAGCGCGCCCACACTCATGCCAGGGGGAAGCTTCCACTCAATTTTGGTGGGCAGGCCGGAGTCGCCAGGGTTTTGCCAGTAGGTGTGCCAATGCGGTTGATGCTCGAGCAACACGCCGATCCAGAAGGTCTTGCCAGCTGAAATGCCATCGGGAGCATTGATTTTGAGGCTGGCGCGGACTTGTTCAGTTTCATAGCTTGGGGAGGCGCCTATCGCCTGTGTGACCACTGATTGGCCATGCGCACACACACTCAGAGTGGCCAAAAGTGCAAAAAACAAACCGCTTAACGGTCGGGAAATCAGCGTCATCAGCTTCATGTGGAAACAAAAAGTGTTCAATCGAATCAGTTGGAATGTACACCTACTGGGGTGACCGGTGGGCAACAGGGGCTTGCTAATGCGAGAGGTCTGCGCTCTCCAGTAAGATGCAGTCATCATGAATTTGCCATCCCGTTTCTGGGCCGATTGGGCCACCACCGACTTTGCGGCTGTCGATGCTTCGCGTCTGGTGGCTGTGTTGCCTGTGGCTGCAGTGGAGCAGCATGGGCCGCATTTACCCTTGTCGGTAGATGCAGATCTGGCCCATGGCATCGTGCAAGCGTGTTTGCCGCATCTGTCTGATAAATGCGGGGCGGTCTTTTTGCCGGCGCAGGTGGTGGGCTATAGCCCTGAACATACGGCGTTTGCAGGCACGCTTTCTCTCAAGGCCGAAACCATTATTCGCGTGTGGACTGATATCGCTGAATCGGTGGCAGCGGCGGGAGTGAAAAGGCTGGTCTTGTTCAACAGCCACGGCGGACAAGTCGGTCTGATGGATGTGGTGGCGCGTGATTTGCGTGCGCGTTTGGATATGCTTGTGTACAGCGTCAGCTGGTTTAATTTGCCTTTGCTCGATGAGTTGGGGCATGACCTGAATGACCTTTTCGATGACCAAGAGCATCGATTCGGTGTGCATGCGGGCGATGTCGAGACATCCATGATGCTGGCCTTGCGCCCGCAGAGGGTGCGCATGGACAAAGCCCAGGAATTTCACTCCACTTCGCAAGACCGCGCAGCCCGCTACCCCATTTTGGGTAATGGCAAAAGTGCCAAGTTCGCATGGCAAATACAGGACTACAACCTGCAAGGCGCTGCAGGTAATGCAGCGGCCGCGACGGCAGAAAAAGGCCACTCGCTGGTGCGCGTAGCGGGCAAGTCGCTGGCGCAATTGCTGGCTGAGATTGCCGACTTGCCTGTCAATACCTTGCGCTGAAGGTTGCGCACCTTGACCAGGTGAAGTGTGGCAGGGTTCGTTAGGCGAAGGTCACCCAGTCTTGATGTTCCGCGCTGTCCAGATGGGGAATGGTGTTGTAGCTCAGCAGCTGGTGACGCTTGGGATTGAAAGTCAATTCAGTCAAGGCCGTGTTTCGAATGTGCATGTTCAGATCAATGGTGGCTTGGTGTGATGCGCAAAGTAAACGGCCAACGGCTGTCGATATTGGGCCGCCGCTGGAGACGATCAGTGCATTGCCCGCACAGTGTTGACGGACATGGTCCAATGCGGTCTCGATTCCGACGACGAACTCGTTGTATTCAGGCATGCCTACGGGCTGTGTTTTACCGGTCATCCATGCCTGCAGCGCATTGCGCAGTAGCCGAAAGTGCTGACGGTACAACGCGGGAGTTTCAGGTTTGGGCAGAGGCTTGGGATGAATGGCCGCGATCAACGCTTGGCTGTCGTACTCGTTGAGGCCTGGCCAGACAAGCGCTTTGTGATGCCATTGGGCACCTTGTGCAATTCCTTCCCACGTTTCTTTGTGTCGACGCAAACTGCCCGTGAGTACGGTATCTATCTGTTGCCCCTCGCGTTCCAGTCGTTGGCGCAAGTAAACGCCCAAGCGCTGTGATTGCTTATGACCCAGTGGGCTTAGGCGGTCATAGTCGTCCTCGCCAAACGATGCTTGGCCATGGCGCACAAGATAAAGCATACCCATGACGGGAGATTGTCAGTGGTTTGGCGCTTTAGGGCTGTCGCATGCGAGAAATCAGCGGGCGGCAGGCAGCTGTGTCAGCGTGGCAGATGTTCGCGAATGGTTTGAGCGAGCGCGGCGATGCCTGTGCGGATTTGCTCGACGCTGGAAGTGACGAAAGACAGGCGCAGGCTTTCCTTTGCAGGGTTGGCCGCGTAGAAGGCCGAGCCCGGGACAAAAGCCACATTCTTGTCGACAGCGTGCGGGAGGAGGTGCACAGCATCCATGCCTTTGGGTAGTTGCGCCCAAAGGAACATGCCGCCCGCCGGGCGGTTCCAGCTCACGCCCAGACCGGCCATTTCTTTGTCTAGGGCTTGCAGCATGGCTTCGCACTGGCGCTTGTAAAGAGCGCGGATGGTAGGCACATGGCGCTCTATAAAACCGTCCTTGAGCACTTCTGCCACCACGCGCTGGTTGAAGCTGGGGGTGTGCAGATCGGCCGCCTGCTTGGCCTGCAGCAGCTTAGGGTAGAGCGCCTTGGGGGCCACCACATAGCCCAAGCGCAAGCCGGGGGCCAGGATTTTGGAGAACGAGCCGAGGTACAGGCTTTGCTCGGGCAGGCGCGAGCAGAGCGACGCAGCAGGCGCCTGATCAAACCACAGGTCGCCGTAGGGGTTGTCTTCGATCACGGGCAGGCCGGTGCTTTGTGCCACCTGGGCCACGGCAGCGCGGCGCGCTTCGGTCATGGTGCGGCCGGTCGGGTTCTGGAAGTTGGGCAGCAGGTAGATGAAGCGCGCATCAGCGGCTTTTGCGCGCAGGTCGTCGGCAGCCACGCCTTCGTCGTCGCTGTCCACGCTCACCACATTCGGCTCCATGGGCATGAAGGCCTGCAGTGCACCCAGGTAGGTGGGGGTTTCGACCAGGATCTTGCTGCCTGCATCGATCAGCACCTTGGCCACGAGGTCCAGGCCCTGCTGGCTACCGGTGGTGATCAGCACCTGCTCCGGGTGGATCTGCATGCCTTGCTTCTTCAAATCCTGAGCCACCCATTCGCGCAACTGAGGCAGGCCTTCGCTGGCGGCGTATTGCAGGGCGGACCTTCCATCCAGGCTGAGAACGCGTTCGCTGGCTTGGCGCATGGCGTCGATTGGAAAGGTGTCTGGCGAAGGCAGGCCACCCGCGAAACTGATGATGCCCGGCTTCTCCGTCACCTTCAGGATCTCGCGGATCACAGAAGGATTCATCTTATGGGCGCGCTGGGCGAGGGTGAAACTCATGGGGAAACTTTCAGACGGCTGATGCCTGGATTGGATCATGCTTTGACGGTGGGCAAACTCCAGACCATCCACATGGCGGTTGCGCTAAGCACCCCAGCCATGAGGCGATTGAATGCGCACAGGCGCTGACCTTGCGCCAGCCAGTGGCGCATCATGGCACCGAACAATGCATAGGTGAGGTTGCTGCTGAAGGCGAACAGCAGCATCAAGGGCAGTATCTGCAAATAGCGCTCGATCGCATTGGGGTGACCCGTGATCCAGCCGGCCACAATCGACAGGGCCAACATCCAAGCCTTGATGTTCAAGAATTGCAGCATCACCCCTTGTATGAAGCTCACATCGAGCTGGGGCCGGTCTATCGAGTTCAAGGACTTGTTTTGCCACAGTCGTATCGCTAACCAGAGCATGTAAGCCGAACCGCCGAGAGCTATAGCCCATTGCAAAGCTGGAAGTGTTGCGACCATGGCGCCCAATCCGGCGGCACTCAGCGTCAACAGCAGCCCCCAGCCGACGGGAACAGCCATCACGAAGTGCAGTGCGCCGCGAAAACCATGGTTGCTGGCCAAGGCGGTGGATAAGGTGGTGTTGGGCCCTGGTGTGAAGCTGGTTGCGGTGGCCAGCATCAGCAAGGCGGACAGTTCGGAGGAGGTCATGCCTTAAGGTCGCCAGCTCAGACAGCTTGCAAGGTTTCAAGCCGCTCCATGGCGGCCATCCATTGCTCTTCCACTTCCACCAAACGCGCAGCCATCTGTGCAGCACGTGGCGGGTCGCTGACGTACAGCGAGCCATCGGCCAGGGCCTTTTCCAGTGTGGCCTGTTCGGTTTCCAATTCTTCAATCTGACCGGGCAGGGATTCGAACTCGCGCTGTTCCTTGTAGCTGAGCTTGCGCCGAGTAGGGACGGCTGTCGCAATGGCTTTGGGATGTTCCGGCTCGGGGCTGACCTGTGCCTGAGTTTTGCTAGTGGGGCCTCTTGCATTTGCGCGCGCGGACTGGGTCAACCAGTCTTCGACGCTGCCCTCGTATTCGCGCCACAGTCCATCGCCTTCGGCCACCAGGGTGCTGGTGACCACATTGTCCAGAAATCGTCGGTCGTGGCTGACCAGAAAGACGGTGCCTTCATATTGCTGCAACAGATCTTCCAGCAATTCCAGGGTGTCAATATCCAGATCGTTGGTGGGCTCGTCCAGTACCAGCACATTCGCCGGGCGGGCAAACAGACGCGCCAGCAACAGGCGGTTGCGTTCGCCCCCTGACAGCGAACGTACAGGTGAGTTGGCACGCGCGGGTGAGAACAAAAAATCGCCCAGGTAGCTTTTCACGTGGGTGCGTTTGTTGCCAATCTCGATCCATTCGCTACCGGGGCTGATGAAGTCTTCCAGCGTGGCGTCAAGATCGATCTGCTCTCGCATCTGATCAAAGTAAGCCACGCTTAGCTTGGTGCCGCGGCGAATTGTGCCGCTGTCAGCTTCGAGTTCGCCCAGAATCAATTTAAGCAAGGTGGTTTTGCCGGCACCGTTGGGGCCGATCAAGCCAATTTTGTCCCCGCGCAGTAAGGTGGCACTGAAATCACGCACGATGGTGCGTGTGGAGTCATCGGGTCGCTTAAAGCATTTGGAGACGCGCTCCAGATCGGCGACGATCTTGCCGCTTGGGGCACCGCTGGCTACATCCATGCGGACACTGCCCAATGCTTCTCTGCGGTGTGCACGCGTTTCGCGCAGGGCCATCAGGCGATTGATGCGGCCCTGTGCACGTGTGCGCCGCGCCTCCACGCCTTTGCGTATCCATACTTCTTCCTGCGCCAGCAGCTTGTCGGCCTTTGCGTGGATGATGGCCTCCTGGGCCAGTTGCTCTTCTTTGAGTGCCTGATATTTGGCAAAGTTACCCGGATAGGTGGTGAGCTTGCCTCGGTCGAGTTCAACAATGCGCGTAGTGATTCGGTCGAGGAAGGCTCGGTCATGGCTGATGGTGATCACGCTGCCTTTATAGGCAAGCAGCAAATCTTCAAGCCATGTAATGCTGTCCATGTCCAGGTGGTTGGTGGGCTCGTCCAGTAGCAGCACATCAGGGCGCGAGACCAGTGCGCGGGCCAGGGCCACGCGCTTTCGGTTGCCACCTGACAATTGCTTGATGCGCGCAGCAGGGTCAAGGTGCAGACGCTGAAGTGTCTCATCAATGCGTTGTTCCAATGTCCAGCCTTCTGATGCCTCAATCTGGCTTTGTAGAGTGTTCAGGTCTCCCTCTCCACGTTCGTAAGCCTCCAGCAAAGCGAGCATAGAGGCCAAGCCCTCACGAACTGCTTCATAGATGGAGTGCTCAGATTGAAGAATGGGCTCCTGGGGAACATAGGCTAGACGAACATCTTGCTGGTGATGCAACTCGCCGTCATCGGCTTTGTCGATACCGGCCAAAATTTTCAGCAATGACGATTTGCCTGTGCCATTGCGGCCTATCAGACCAACGCGCTCACGCAATTCCAGAGAGAAACTGGCCTGATCCAACAGCGGAACATGGCCATAGGCCAAGCTGGCCCCGAGTAAGGTAAGTAACGACATGCTTAGATTATCGGATTGCAGGCTGTGAAAAAATTATTGAGGCTGCGCTTGCAAGAGCCGTGAAAGTTGTGTCATAATTCAAGGCTTCGCTGAGCGCAGGCGCCTAGCGAAAACCCTTAGATCGCAAATTGATTGCCTGTCAAAATAATTTGTGATCGTTGGTTGCAAAGTCAAATTTGTGTGCCATAATAGAGGGCTTCGCTGATCGCAGGTGCAAACCTGCAGTCAGCAAGTCGAAATAAAATTATTTCGACTGCACGAAAAAACGTGCTACAATGCAAGGCTTCGCTGATCGCAGCGAGGTCGCAAGAAAAGATGGCGAAAGCTGTCTAGGTTCTTTAAAAAATTACAGCCGATAAGCGTGGGCGTTTGATGGTGATTGCCAAGTTCTTCGGAACTTAGCTTTTAAAGCTAACAAACGCTCATGAGAATAGAAGTGAAGTTCACTTCAATTCCGTTTTTATGAGTAATAAATCAAGATCGAACTGTAGAGTTTGATCCTGGCTCAGATTGAACGCTGGCGGAATGCTTTACACATGCAAGTCGAACGGCAGCACGGACTTCGGTCTGGTGGCGAGTG
>CAZPTM010000061.1:0-8614 GCA_964589665.1 uncultured Limnohabitans sp.
AACGTGCAGTTCAGCGCGCTTGCGGACAAGGACTTGATTCAGTACGACGCGGTGGCCGGCTACTGGAAGAACGTCGCGCCAACAGCGATTTCAATTGGCACGGCGACCAATCTTGCGGGCGGCGCGGCTGGGTCGGTTCCGTACCAGACGGCAGCCAGCACGACGACCTTCCTGCCGATTGGCACCGCCGGGCAAGTCCTAAAGGTCAACTCAGGCGCTACGGCTCCGGAGTGGGTTAGCGGCGCGGCACTGACGAAGGTGGACGACACCAACGTCACGTTGACGCTGGGCGGCTCACCGACTACCTCACTGCTGGCCAGCACGTCGCTGACGCTAGGATGGTCAGGGCAACTGGCTATCAGCCGAGGCGGCACGGGCGCGGCGACGACGACCGCTAACTACGTTTTCGCGGGTCCGACCAGTGGCGGCGCAGCAGCACCATCTTTCCGGGCGCTGGTGACTGCGGACATCCCGACAAGCTTCGCACGCACGGACGTTGCCAACAGCCTTACCGGCAACCAAACCCTAAGCACGGGCAATGTCGTTCAAGGCACCGCAGCCAAAGGGTTCGACTTTGCCGCCAACACCGCGCTGGCCGGCAAGACCAGCACGCTGCTGAACTGGTACGAGGAAGGCACCTACACGCCGACGCTGACCTCTGGGACGGGCACCATCACATCGTATACGGTTGATGCCGCGTACACCCGCATAGGCCGCTCAGTCACGGTCGTTATCAACGCGGTCATCACCAACGCAGGCACGGGGGCCGGCGCCGCCATTTTCACGCTGCCGTGGACGCCCAACGCTAGCTATGCGTTTAACGGCTCCGGGCGCGAGAACGCCGTTACCGGTTATATGGTGCAGGCGTACATCTCTGTGGGCGGCACTGTGGTCAACGTCCTCAGCTACGCCAACCTTACAGTCATAGCAACCAACGCGCAGATCCGCATCACGATCACATACTTTGTGTGATTGTGGATATCTTCGGGCCTTGCTGATAACATACCCGTCAACCTAGGTCAAGGTGCGTCATGGCGTCCATCTCTCCCACCCCCAAGCTGCAGTTCTTCGCTGCAAACGGCACCCCTCTGGTGGGCGGCAAGCTCTACAGCTACGCCGCGGGCACGACTACGCCGCTGGCCACCTACACGGATGAAGCCGGCCTGACGCCGAACGCCAACCCGGTCATCCTTGACAGCCGGGGCGAGGCGTCGGTGTGGCTCGGGTCAACGGCGTACAAGTTGCGGCTGACCACTGCCACTGATGTTGATGTCTGGACCGTTGACAACCTGAACAAAGGCGACACGGCCACGCTGGCTGCGCTCGCTGCGTCGGGGGGCGCGGCGTTGGTCGGGTTCATCCAGTCGGGCTCTGGCGCGCAGGCGCGCACGGCGCAGGACAAGATGCGCGATGTGGTCAGCGTGTTTGACTTCATGACGCCGACGCAGATTGCCGCGGTCAAGGCGAACAACTACACGACGGTAACCGCTGCCGAGATCACGACGGCGGTGCAGAACGCAATCACTGCAGCGGCAGGGCGCACGGTGCTCATCCCGGCCGGCACGTACCGAATCAGCGATACGCTGTCCTATAACGTGCCCAAGAGCTTCGGCGCGTTCAGCCCCGGCATCAAGCTCATGGGCGACGGCATGACCAAGACGTTCTTGGATCACCGCGCCGCGAACAAGCCGCTCATCGACATCGACAGCGCCACGCACGAAATCAGTTACGAGGCGGCGATGGGCGCCAGCATCAGCGAACTGGCGATCATCAACCCGGGGTCTACGGCGGGCTCTATCGGCATTCGGGTGCTCAACGGCTATCAGGTCAAGATTGACCACTGCTACATCAAGAACATGACCAGCCACGGTATCGAGCTAAAAAACGGCTTGTATACCGACGACGGTTGGAACATGATCAGCATCACCCAGACGTGGCTGGATGCGTGCCTTGGTTGGGGGCTGAAAGCAGATGGCGCTGCCGGGCGCAACGAGGGCAGTTACACGTACCTGCGCGAAGTTTTCTTCCAGACCTGCGGCACCTACAGTTCGGCTTATGTGCCGCCCAGCGGCGGGATGATCTGGAAGGGCCAGATCCTGGCGATGGAATCCTGCGCGTTTGCCAACGGCAACGAGAACGTGGGTCTGTACATCCCCGGGGGCGCCGGCAGCGCGCAGACAGCAGAACTGCGCAACACGACCTTTGAGAACTGCAAGCAGCGCTCGTTCTTCTGTCGCGGTTTGCTGGTGTTTCGCGCCATCAACTGTCAGGCTTACAACAACAACGACTATGTAGCGACGACGGCGTTTGAGTTTGATGCGTCCAGCAACGCCATTCGCCAAGTCACCATTGAGAACGCCACGATCCGCGCCACGTCGGGCAACAACCCGTTTACCGCCTTCAAGGTTAGCGGCGCCAACGCAGACCTCAACACTTTCCGCGTCCGCAACACGAACTGGGAAAACTTCGACTACACCGGGCAGACGCGGTTTGACGGGTTCCAGTTTGACAACATCCAAAACAACGGCGAACTGATTGTTGAGACATCAACCTCTGTCGTGTTCCGCCCGAAGGCCTACATCGGCAGCGGGCGCTCGGTGCCGCTGCGCTTGCGCGGGCCCAACAACGCATCGGGGTCTGGTGTCGCCTCAACCTCTGGCGAGTGGGTGCCATACGAACTGCCGGCGCTCGGGCTTGTGGTGCCGTTGACGGGCGTTCTTGCCGGGACGCGATACTGGTGCTACTTGTACGACAACGACGCAGTGCCGACGATTGAAGTCACGAACGCTGCGTCTCAGGTGACCGACCCGACCAGCGGCTACGCAGTCAAGAACGGCGACGCCACGAAATACTACATCGGCAGCGTTTTTGGAGGCGGCACCAACGACACCGTGGCGACGACTGGCCTGGGGTGGCTGGACCCGCTGCCCTTGCCCGGTTCGGTCGGCGGGCAGCAGAGCTACCTTTGGTCGGACTCGACTGGCGATCTGCGGATCAAGAACGGCTCGCTGCCGACCAGCGACACCGATGGCACGGTCGTCGGCACGCAAACGTAAGGAAACAACATGACCGTTTCTGTCAAAGTCCTGATTGCCGCCAAGACGGCCGAGAACGTGCAGACGACGCAATACACGGCCACGGGGCTGACCGCGATCATCGACAAGTTCACGGCCACCAACTACAGTGCCAGCGCGGCGACGATCAGCGTCAACATCGTCAACCCCAGCGGCAGCGCCAGCAACGACAACCTGATCGTCAAAACCAAGACGCTGCAGCCGGCCGAGACGTACACGTTTCCGGAACTGGTTGGCGCAGCCGTCGCGCCCGGCGGGTTCATCTCTACTATCGCCGGCACGGCGTCGGCCATCAACATCCGCGCAAGCGGGCGCGAGGTGACGTGATAGTTCGCACCGCTACTGCCGACGATCTACCTCAATACATTGAGTTGGCGCGCATGTTTCATGCAGCGTCGCCTATGCACAATGTCATTGCGTTTGATAATGAAGGCTACGCTCAATTTTTTCTTAGCGCGGTGAAGCAACCCACTATTGGGGTTTGGTTGGCCGAAATCAACAACGAAGTAGTGGGGATTGCTGGAGCGCTGCTTTACCCGATGTACTTCAGCCCCAACACTTTGGTCGCGCAGGAACTGTGGTGGTGGTTGGCCCCTGAAGCTAGAGGGAGCGGCGCTGGCGCAAAAATGTTCAAACAAATTGAAGATTGGGCCAAAGAAAACGGCGCCGCAGCTATCTTCATGATTGCGCTAGAGGACTCTCGCGCTAAAAAGATGGAGCATTTGTACGCTCGCGCGGGCTTCCGTCCGATGGAACGCACATTCATCAAAGAGGTGCCAACATGGCAATAGGAACTGGCGCGGCGATTCTAGGCGGCGCGGCTCTCGGCGGGTTGGCCAGCAAAAGCGCGGCTAAAACGCAAGCCGGCGCGGCGCAAGCTGCTTCCAACGCACAACTGCAAGCGGCGCGGGAGGCCAACGAACTTCAGCAGCGTATCTATGAAGAGAGCGTCGCGCGTCAGCAGCCGTTCCTGCAGACGGGCACTGAGTTTTTCAACCGGCTGGCGGCGCTGCAGCGAGGCGGACCCGAGGCGCCGATGAACTTCCTGCAGATGGACCCCGGCTACGGGTTTCGTCTGGGTGAGGGGCTGAAGGCCATCGAGCGCAGTGCAGCAGCGCGGGGCGGTCTGATGAGCGGCGCGACTGGCAAGGCGCTGCAGCGCTACGGCCAGGATCTGGCCAGTCAGGAGTACGGCGCGGCCTACAATCGTCTGGCGGGAATGGCTAACATCGGCCCGCAAGCTGCTGGCGTCATAAGCAACCTCGGCCAGAACTACGCGGGCCAAGTCGGCCAAAACCTTACGGCGGGTGGGCAAGCGGCGGCGCAAGGCTACCTTGGTGCGGGTTCTGCCCGTGGGTCCAGTTACATTGGTGCGGCAAACGCTCTAGCGGGTGGGCTGGGGCAGTATCTAAACTACACGCAAAACCAAAACCTATTGAATTCTTTGCTTGCAAATCGAGCAGGCATGGACTACACGCCGGGCCGTGGGTTCACTTACGGCGCGCAACTACCTTATGTTGGGCCGCCAGAGCCGGGCGGCGGTTGAAGGAGCACGTATGCCTCTTGATCCGGTCATTGCTGGCGGTTTTCGCGGCGTCCAACTGGAGAACCCTCTAGATGCTTATGCGCGCGTAGCTCAACTGCAACAAGCGCAGCAACAAAACCAGTTGGCTCGGATGCAGATGGACCGCGCGCAACGCGAGTCTGAGATTGAAAATAGGCTTGCACAGATATACCAGCGTCCGGGCGCCGATCCCACTTCTCCAGAGTTTGTGCGTGAGGTGTATGCTGTATCGCCGGCTAGAGGCGCGGCGTTTCAAAAGTCCGCGCAAGAGGCTTTGAAAGCGCAACGTGACGCCGAAGCGGCAGCGGAAAGACTTGCTTCTGACCGCATCGCTAACGCGCGGTCGCTTCTACCCAGTATCACGCCGGAAACGTGGGGTGCGTGGCGCGCGGACACTATCCGCAAGTTGCCAGGGCTTGCCAACGTGATTCCCGAAGTCTATTCGGAAGAAGCGCGGGAACGGCTGATGCAGACTGCGGATCAATATCTTGCCAGCCGCAAACCGATGCAAGTGTCTGCGGGGGCGTCAGTGTATCTACCAGGGGCTACGACGCCAATGTTCACCGCGCCTGCGAAAGCCGCGCCATCTGAAGTAGCTCGATTGAGCAGTGAGTTGGCCGAAGCCCAAGCGGCCGGCAACACCGCGCTGGCCAGCAGTCTGCAGGCGCGCATTCAGCGGCTGACGGAAAAGCCGGTCGGCGCGCAGACGGTCATCAAGTTGCCCGAGCAAGAAAGGGCTGAAAAAGGCGCACGGGGCAAGTTGTTGGTGGAGCAGTACCAAGACGTGTCCAAGGCCGCGTCGTTGGCGGCCAAGACGCTGCCGGCTGTTGAAACGCAAGAGCGCGTGCTTGATTCCGGTTTCAAGACCGGCTTCGGTACGGAAGTTCAGAAGGCCGGCGCGTCTGTGCTGGCCGCGCTGGGCGTTCCGGAAGCCGCGAAGTACGCGACGAGCGCGCAGACGTTCCTTGCCGCCACGCAACAGGCGGTGTTGCAGCGGCAACTGGAGCAGAAAGGCCCGCAGACCGAAGCGGACGCGCAGCGTATCACGCAGACCGGCGCGCAACTCGGCAACACGCCGGAGGCCAACCGCTTCATCATCTCGGTCGCCAAGGCGCAACTCAAGCGCGACATCGCACAACGCAACTTCTACGACAAGTGGTGGAAGGACAAAGGAACTTACGACGGCGCGGAGGACGCATGGTTCTCGGGCGACGGCGGCAAATCGCTGTTTGACCGGCCTGAACTCAAGCAGTACGCTACGAAACCCGCCGCCCCCGCGGGTGGTGGATGGCGAGTGGTGAGGTAACAAATGGCAACGCAGGTCTACAAAGTCGCGGACCCTTCCGGCCAGATCCGAGAGATTGAAGGCCCTGCGGGCGCCAGCGACGAGCAGATCATTGCGCAAGCGCAAAAGTTGTTTGCCTCGTCCGGCGTCCCCGGCCAGCGCAAGCCGCCATCAACGTTGGATGTAGCCGTCAGCGCGCCGTACAAGGCGCTGGCGGGCGCGGCGGACATCTTCCTGACCGCACCGGAAAACGTATTGAATCTGGCCAAGATGGGGTATGGCACCGCGGTGACCGCGGCCGGCCGGCCGGATCTCGCACCAACGGTCACCGCCCCGCGGCAGCCTGTATCGGAGTTCCTGCAGCGGCAAGGGCTGATCAAGCCAACCGAAGGTATGACAGGCGCGCAACGGGTGCTGGATGTGACGCTGCAAGGCGCAACTGCAGGGTTGCTGAACCCCGCCGCGTCTGTGCGCGGCGCTGTCAGCGGCGGGGCCAAAGGCGCGGCGGCAGGGGCGGCAGGGCAACTGACGACGGAAGCCACGGGTTCGCCTGTGGCTGGGTTGGCTGTGTCAATGGCCACGCCATCTGTGATCACGACCGCTGCTCAAGCTAAACAGGCGGCGCTGCGCGCTGAGGCACAACGTAACGCGGTGCGGGATTTGACGGTTCGAGCGGCGCAAGCAGAAGGATTCAAAGTGACGCCGGGCAGCGTCACACCCAGCGCTCAAAACGTGCTGCTGGAGCGCGTGGCTGGCAAGACCCGCACGCAGCAGATGGCTGCGGTGGAGAACCAGCAAGTCGCAGACCGGCTGGCGCGGCGGGCCGTCGGAATCGGGGAGACTGAGCCGCTGACGCGGGCGCGTATGCGCGACGTTCGCACAGAAGAGTTCAACCGTGGGTACGCGCCGCTGAACAATATCGGTACGGTGCGTGCCGACCCGACGTTCAACACTGCGCTTGATGATGTGCTCACCGCCTACACGGGGCCTGGGCGTTCGTTTCCGGGCGCGATTCCGCAGCCGGTTGTTGATCTAGTCAACAACTACCGCGTGGGGCAGTTCAACTCAGCCGACGCAATCCAAGCGACTCGGTCGCTGCGGGCGCAGGCAGACGCCAACATCCGCGCGGGCGGCGACAACGCTGCGGTGGGGCTGGCCCAGCGGGCCATCAGCAACGCGATTGAAGACCAGATCGAGCGAGCGCTGGCGCAAGCAGGCAACCCGAACGCGCAGTCAATGCTGGAACAGTTCCGCGCGTCGCGGCAGCGCATGGCGATCAGCCATGCTGTGGAGGACGCCATCGTGGAAGGTGGCGGTTCAGTCAACACTCGCCAACTGGCCAATGATCTGCAGACGCGGGGGAAATATTTTTCCGGCGATCTTGACTTGATTGCGCGGTTTGCCAATGTTGCGCGGCCCGTCATGGTGCCGCCTGGGCAGATGGGGACGCCTGGGGCCGGCACCATGCTCGGCCCCACTATCGGCGGCGGTGTGGGGGCCGGCGCAGGCGCAGTGGTGGCAGGCGCTCCAGGCGCAGTGGTGGGCGCGCTCGCGCCTCAAGCCGCGTCATGGGCGGCGCGTCGCTACCTGATGTCGCCTATGGGGCAGTCCCGCGCGCTGCCGACCTACGAGCGGCCGTTCGTCAACCTTCTGGCCGAACAGCCCAGCAACATGCTGCTGCAGCAGACGCTGACTGGAATCCCTACATTCACCACTCAGCCATGATCGAAGCCCTCTTCTCCTTCCTCGGCGGCAGTGTCTTCAGAATGATCTGGGGCGAGGTCAGCGCTTGGTACAACAAGAAGCAGGATCATCAGTTCGAGATCGAGCGGATGAAGATGCAGAACGCGCTGGACGACCGCCAGCACCAGCGCACGCAGGAGGCGCTGCGGCTGCAGAACGAACTGGGCATCAAGGTGATCGCCGCGCAGGGCGAGGCTGACGTGGCGACCGCGGAGGCCGAGGCGTTTGCAAAGGCGATGGACAACGCCTTCAAGCCCTCGGGCTACGCCTTCGTGGACATCTGGAACGGCATCGTGCGGCCCAGCGCCGCGACGATTGCGCTGGGCCTGTGGGTGCTGAAGCTCTACAGCCAGGGCTGGAAGATGGACGACTGGGATGTGGCGCTGGTCGGCATGGTGCTGGGCTTCTTCTTTGCGGATCGGTCGTTGAGCAAGAGGGCGAAGTGATCGGCGGTCAGCCTGCCCCGGCGATTAAGCCTGACCCGGCAATCAAGATCGCCCGCGACCTGTGCATCGTCTTTGAGGGCATGTACCTCAAGCCCTACCTGTGCCCGGCACGGGTGCCGACCATCGGCGTTGGCAGCACGTTCTACGAGAACGGCATCAGGGTGACGCTGGCGGACCCGCCCATCAGCCGCGAGCGCGCGATGCAGCTTCTCGACCACGAACTGGAGGCCTGTCTGCCGCGGGTGCTGCGCCTGTGCCCGCAACTGCGGCTGTGGGGCGACAACGCTACCGGCGCGATCCTTGACTTCGCGTTCAACTGCGGAACCGGCGCGCTGCAGAACTCAACGCTGCGCAAGCGCATCAACGCCGACGACGCCGAGGGCGCGAAGAAAGAACTGATGAAGTGGGTGCGCGGCGGCGGGCGAGTGTTGCCTGGGCTGGTGCGCCGCCGCGCGGCTGAGGTGGCTTTGCTGCCTTGAGGCAGCATGGCGGTTGCTGCCTT
>CAZPTM010000062.1:0-8575 GCA_964589665.1 uncultured Limnohabitans sp.
CCCGCCAGTTCCAGTTGCATCAAGATCATGTTGACCAAGGTAGACACGGAAGGGCGTCCGGTTTCGATCACAAAGTGCGCCGTCTCGCGGTAAAGCGGGTCGCGGGACTCGTACAGGCTGCGCAAGCGGCCCATAGGGTCTTCCACCTGCAGCAGGGGACGCGCTGTATCGTGCTTGACGCGGCGGTACACATCCTCGGGGGTGGAGCGCAGGTAAATGACATGGCCGCGTTCGTGCAGGCGCAGGCGGTTGTTGGCCCGCAGGCACGAGCCGCCACCGGTGGCCATGACACCCTCGTGGTGCTGGCTCAGGTCGTCAATGACCTGCTCCTCTACATCGCGAAAGCTGTCCTCGCCTTCGCGGGCAAAAAACTCGCGAATCGAACACCCCAGGCGCTCTTCAATCACATGGTCCGAGTCGACAAAAGACACCCCCAACCGCCTGGCAAGCTGGCGGCCAATGGTGGTTTTGCCCGAGCCCGGCAGGCCCACGAGAATGATGCGCAAGTCAGAAGTCCTTGAGGTATCAACAGGGCCTCAAGTGTATTCGTTTCCTCTGCGCCTTCAGGGCAGATCTGTCCCAACCATCGGTGGCACCCCCTGTAGTGCAGGCAATGGCGTTGCCTGAGGCAGCTCAGAGCGCTCGGCCACCACCTTGGGCGTCAAAAACACAAGCAACTCAGTATGACGGTCCACCTCTTCACGGCTTTTGAACAACCAGCCCAGCACCGGGACCTGCGACAAGCCAGGCACACCTGTCTGGTCCTGATTTTGGGTTTTTTCATAAATGCCCCCCAAGACCACCGTGCCGCCGTTTTCCACACGGACCTGGGTTTTGACGTGTTTGGTGTTGATGGTGTAGCCCGAAGACGTCAGCTGCCCCACACTGTCTCGGTTGACGTCTACATCCATGATCACGTCGCCCTCGGGCGTGATTTGGGGAGTGACCTCAAGCTTGAGGTTCGCTTTGCGAAAGGTGGTGGACGTACCCGTGTTCCCCGATGATGTTTGGTACGGGATTTCGGTACCCTGCTCTATCAAGGCCGGCGTCTGGTCCGCTGTCACTACGCGGGGGCGCGAAATCACTTGCCCTTTACCTTGGGACTCAAGCGCAGAAATTTCAAGATTGATGAAATGGTCGGCTGCAGCATTGAACAAGGACACTGCCACACTGGCCGGGGCGTACACCGCCTGCCCTGCTCCCGTAGCCGGGAAAGACGATTGGGGAGCTGCGCTGACACCCACCCCTTGCGGCAATAAAGCACCACCCAACTGAGCACGCCCCGTTTTGCCGCCCACCGACAAAGGCACAGACAAGCCCGCCCCAAGCTTGACGCCCAGCGACTCGCCGAAGCGGCTATCGGCCTCAAGAATACGCGCTTCAATCACCACTTGGCGCACGGGCACATCGAGCGCATTGATGATGTGCTCAAGGGCTTGGACGCGCTCGGGCACGTCCGAGACAAACAACTGGTTGGTACGAGGTTCGGCCATGACGGTCCCACGCGCACTGAGCCACTTGCCACCCGCGCCTTGTAATTGCTTGGCCACATCAGGCGCGCGTGCATACAGCAATCTTCGAGGCAACAGTTGCAACGGTTGTGTCTGCATCAACACCTGCCCAGACTCTACATGCTGCTTTTGCTGCTCCAGCCACTCTTGACGGCTCATAACCCACAACACATTACCCAGGCGACGATGCATGAGCTTGTTGAGTCCGAGGATCAACTCCAACCCTTGGTCCCAAGGCACTTCCTGCAAACGTAAACTCACCTGGCCCTGAACTTGCTCCGACATCACCAGGTTAAGTCCCGCTTCAGCGGCCAACATTTGCAGCACAACACGCACATCGGTTGCGTCAACGTCCAGCGTCAGGGCACTGGAGGCAGGAGATGCATTCGCTGCTATGCCCCACGACAGACACCAAGCAAGCGCCACACCGACCAATCCACAGCGCGTGTTCATGGATACTCCTTTTTTTGAAGCTTCAGGCGCATGCCGCCGCTGTGATCCTCTCGTTGCAGCCAGACCGATCGGCCAGGACCCAGGCTTTGCAGAAAGTGTCCTTGAACACCCACTCGTTGCCCCACTCGCACCGCCCATTGACAAGGCCCGGCACGCAGCACAGCTTGCCCCGGATGCCGAAGGCCGCCTTCCAACAACCCTACCAACTGCAGACCGTGCACAGGTGATTTCAATGTGGTTTTGGGACACTTGGCACTTTCGCTCATGGCATGTGCCGCCACTGCTTGTCCAGTCTTGGGCAACTGTTTGAGCCCAAACGGGTCGGGCAGGGGCATCAACTGAGCGGGCACCCACTCATCCACATCCTGAGCCCACGAGCCCAGGGCAGGCGCTTGATCAGACAGCCATATGCGCCACTGGCCTTCAATTTGAAGTCGTGCATCACCCACAGCTGGCGCCATGGACAGCTGGACAGGCCACCAGGCCACACCTTCAGCGCGCGAAGACTCCCACCACTGCAGCCATTGCCCATAGGTGGCCAACACCCTGACTGACAAGAGTGCCTGCGGTCCTTCGATCTGCGCTTTGCCCTTGCTGGATTTGGCGACATCTGCCATCACCTGCATGGACTGCACTTGGATTCCCAGTCGCTCCATCGCCTGGGACAAACCCAACATGACGAAATCCACCTGGCTCTGACCAGGCAGGCGCATCCAAAGTGCCAGCACTTCAGGCTCGCGAACCGCATTTTCATCCGGCAAGGCTGCGGCAATGGGGGCTTGTTCGGCCGTCGGCTTCCACAAACCCTCATACCAGCTTGACCAGCTGTCGAGATTCAAACCCAACACCAAAGTTGCGGCAAAAAAGGCCCCACTGCATGCGCCCAAGCAACCCGTCAAGGCTTTGCGTTTGGTCGTGGCCATATCCACTCCAGCTGAAACGAGCCCGTACCTGCACCCGTGGCAGCAGCCCAGGTTTTGAGCTCGCTGTGCAAGCCTTGTTGTGTCCACAGGTCATCGCGCATGCGCACCACGACCGCCATCTCTGGCGCCACCCCCTGCAAAGTCCAACGCTCACCCGACCATTGCAGTCGCGAAATCGTCAGCCCCTGTTGAGCCCCCGATTGCGACAAAAGTTGCCACAAGCGCCCCGCTTGAGCTTGCTGATCGAGCATCTGTCGCACCTGCTCTTGCCACCGCAGCCTGCGTTCATGCAAATCCTGTTGAAGCTTGGCCTGACGGGCTTGCTCAAGCAAGGCAGCACGTCTGGCCTGCTCTTGCTGGCGCTGCGCCGCATGCTGCGCCACAAAATCTTCAATCCGCCAGGTCAGGACCTGCATGCCAAGAGCACCCAGCAACACTCCCAACCCCAAAGAAGTCCACAGCCAGCGGCGCAGCTCACGCCTCTCGCCATCGGGGTATCGCAACAAATTAACGGCTGCGTCCATGGTCACACGGGTAAAGCCATGCCGCATGCTGCCAAACGAACGCCTTGGGCACTCGCCCCCCAGGTTTGAAGCCATGCAGAGACCGTGTCCAGCGCATGCTGCGGCTCATGTGAAAACTGCCAATCCATGGGTGGCCGCGCCTGCAAGCTAGCCTCTCCTCCATCTAGACGCATCAGGGCTTGTTGCTGAGCCCAGAACTGGGGAGCCACACGGCGCAATGCCCAAGCCAAAGGCTTCAACTCTGTCTGAAGCTGTTGAACCCAGTTACGGGACGTCGCCCACCAGTGCCACGGCCCCGGCCCATTGCGCTGCGCGTCAAAGCACACTTGGCTGTAGTCTTCTCCAACCGCTTGCGCTGCCAACACCTGGATATCGGCCAGCACCGCCTGAGGTTTGGTACCAGCCTCGGCATGATGCTCGCCCGAAGCCACCCAGGCTTGAGGGCAGGCCAACGCCACCTGCGCTCGCAAAGCGTTCATGCCCGTTTGCAAGGACCCCCAAGGCAACCCTGTCACAACCCCCTGTGCCAGTTGGTCCGGCCCCCAGGCATGAGCATTGACATGCATGACCTTGACCTGGTAAGCAGCCATCAGGCCTTTGTTCAGGGCCTGCAGTTGCACGCCCACCATCATCCCCTCTTGCCAGGCACAGCCCACCGACGTGGGCCGCCTGCCAGACCAAGCTCTGAACCTGCGTGTGAGTTGTCTCATTCATCTCCCCCTGATTCGTGCTTTGCACTTGTATTTATCTGTTTTTTTAGCACTGAAGATTTATACGAGCAAGCCTGAGATACCCCAATACAAAGCAGAACATCCACAGACAAACCACGGGGTGGTTTCTATAATGTGACCTTTGCTGCAAGTGCTTGCAGGCTGATTGCCGCAGGCCCGATGTTCATGAGCTCTACCCCCCCCACTTCCCAAGCCGGCCGTCCCTGGTGGCTCAAATTGCTGCTGACCTTGCTGGGTCTCGGTGTGGCTGCAGTGTTGGCCGTCGTCTTGCTGGTGGGCGTAGTCATGGCTGTGGCTTACCCTCAGCTGCCTAACGTCTCCGAGCTGGCGGACTACCGCCCTAAACTGCCCTTGCGCATCTACAGCGCAGAAGGCCAGTTGCTGGGCGAATTTGGCGAAGAGCGTCGCAAACTCACGCCTATCGAGGACATCCCCAAGGTCATGAAGGACGCTGTGCTTTCCATTGAAGACGCGCGCTTTTACCAACACGGCGGTGTGGACTATCTGGGGCTGCTGCGCGCCACCATTGCCAATATCGGTCACACCAAAAGCCAGGGAGCCTCAACCATCACCATGCAGGTTGCCCGCAATGTGTATCTGTCTTCGGAGAAGACCTACACCCGCAAGATTTTCGAGGTCTTGCTGACCTACAAACTTGAAAATGCGCTCTCCAAGGACCAGATCCTGGAGATTTACATGAACCAGATCTTTCTGGGCAATCGTTCCTACGGTTTTGCTTCTGCTAGCGAGACCTACTTTGGCAAGCCTCTGCAGGACATCACCGTAGCCGAAGCAGCCATGCTCGCTGGCTTGCCCAAAGCGCCCTCTGCCTACAACCCCTTTGTAAACCCCAAACGTGCCAGGGTACGCCAGCTCTACATCATTGACCGCATGCTCGACAACGGCTTCATCACGCAGGCACAGGCAGAACAAGCACGCAAAGAGCCGATGAAGGTGAAAGCCGCAGTCCAGAAAACCCGCATCCACGCGGAGTACGTCTCAGAGATGGTGCGGCAGATGATGTACGCACAGTACGGCGCTGAAACCTACACCTCTGGCTTGAATGTATACACCACCATCTCCGCCCAGGACCAGCAAGCCGCCTACGAAGCGCTGCGCAAAGGCATCATGGATTTCGAGCGGCGTCAGTTCTACCGAGGTCCCGAGAAATTCATTGATCTGCCCAAAAACCCTAAAGAGGCAGAAAACGCGATCGATGATGTCCTGGAAGACCATCCAGACAACGGCGATGTCATGTCTGCTGTGGTCCTCCAAGCCAGTCGCAGCAAGGTGGTGGCCGTACGCCAAAACGGCGAACAGATCACGATCACGGGCGCAGGCCTCAAACCCGCAGAATCCGGCTTGTCTGCAAAAGCGGCCCCCAACATCAAATTACGTCCAGGCGCAGTCATTCGAATTTTGCAAACAGGCAAGAGCTGGGAGATCACGCAACTGCCAGAAGTCGAAGGGGCATTTGTAGCACTGACCCCTCAAACAGGAGCGTTACGCTCACTGGTGGGTGGTTTTGACTTCAACAAAAACAAGTTCAACCACGTGACCCAGGCTTGGCGCCAGCCGGGCTCGAGCTTCAAGCCCTTCATTTACTCGGCTGCGCTGGAAAAAGGCTTTGCACCTGCCACCATCGTCAACGATGCGCCGTTGTTCTTTGATGCAGGCGTCACCGGTGGCCAGCCCTGGGAGCCCAAAAACTACGACGGCACGTTCGATGGCCCCATGACCATGCGCAAAGGCCTGGCCAAGTCCAAGAACATGGTCTCCATCCGGGTGCTCCAAGCCTTGGGCGCACGAGATGCGCAGCGATGGGTCACACGCTTTGGCTTTGACGAAGACAAACACCCACCCTACTTGACCATGGCCTTGGGTGCCGGTTCGGTCACCCCCATGCAGGTAGCAGTGGGTTACTCGGCCTTTGCCAATGGTGGCTATCGCATCAGCCCTTACCTGGTCAGCAAGGTCGTTGACGCCAAAGGCAACACCTTGTTTGAAGCTCCTTCAACGACACAACCACCCGAAGAAAGCCGAGCCATCTCTGCTCGCAATGCCTTCGTCATGAGCAGCTTGCTTCAGGAGGTCGCTCGCAGCGGAACTGCCGCTCGCGCTCAAGCCACCTTGCAACGCCCCGATCTGTACGGAAAAACTGGCACCACCAACGACGCCATGGATGCCTGGTTTGCGGGCTACCAGCCCCGCTTGGCTGCAGTGGTCTGGATTGGATATGACAACCCGCGCAAGCTAGGCTCACATGAAACCGGTGGAGGACTCGCGCTGCCCATCTGGATCCAGTTCATGGCCACAGCGCTCAAAAACGAGCCCGTGGCAGAAATTCAGCCCACCACTGGCGTGGTGTTTCAAAACGATGATTGGTACTTTGACGAATATGCCAATAACCAAGGCGTAACGTCATTGGGTTTAGGTGACACCACTGACGCCAAACTACCCAAACCCGACGAGCGCAGCAAAATTCTGGACTTGTTCAGGAACTGAATCTCAAATTCTGGCCCGCCTGCTCGCTCGCATAGCGCGACAGGCTTTGCCAGAACTCGCCCTGACCCTTGGTGTCTTGCCACTGTCCCTCTTGCCAGCGGTAATGAAAGCCTCCGCACCGCGCGGCCAGCCACACCTCATGCAGGGGTTTTTGCAGGTTGATCACAATCTGGCTGCGGTTGGCAAAGGTCAGCGTGACCATGCCGCCCACACGCTGGTTGTCAACGTCGGCGTCAGTTTCGTCGTTGATGCGATCACAACTGGCTTCCACGCCAGCGAGCAGGCGTTCAGCCTGGTCCATAAATTCAAGGTCGGTCATTACAATCACGCCATGTTCAAAGTGATGAAGATTTTATGCATCCCGGCCATCCTTGGTGCCACTGCGGTCTTGTTGACGGGCTGTGGCCAAAAAGGCCCCTTGGTGCTGCCTTCTGAGCCCGAAGCGGCGCACCGCGCCACCTTGCCGCAAACCCTCAATCCCTGGCACGCCCCTGCCCAGTCGACTCCGGCTGAACCTACACGCTGACACCATGACCACTTCTGCTGCCCTGCCCGGCTCACCCTTTGTTGCCTACGCCGACCACGCCCGAGGTCAACACCTGCATGTCGAAGGCGTGTGCCTGGCCGACCTGGCCCGCGAGCACGGCACCCCTTTGTTTGTATATTCCAAGGCGGCCATGCTCTCAGCCCTGGCGGCCTACCAGCGGGGCTTTGCCGGACGCAAGGCGCAAATTTGCTACGCCGCCAAGGCCAACTCCAGCCTGGCCGTGCTGCAGGTGTTTGCCCAAGCCGGTTGCGG
Source organism: uncultured Limnohabitans sp. (assembly GCA_964589665.1). GTDB lineage: Bacteria > Pseudomonadota > Gammaproteobacteria > Burkholderiales > Burkholderiaceae_C > Limnohabitans_A. The sequence goes on from CAZPTM010000062.1 coordinate 7,447, forward strand.
TTTTGACATCGTCTCGGGCGGCGAGCTCACCCGCGTGTTGGCCGCAGGTGGCGACCCAGCCAAAGTGATTTTTTCGGGCGTCGGTAAAACCCGCGCCGAAATGCAGCAAGCCCTCAAAACCGGCATTGGCTGCTTTAACGTCGAAAGCGAAGCTGAGCTGGACGTGCTCAGCGAAGTGGCCTCCAGCCTGGGCGTGCAGGCCCCCGTGAGTCTGCGCGTCAACCCCAATGTGGACGCCAAAACCCACCCCTATATTTCCACCGGCCTCAAGGGAAACAAGTTCGGCATCTCGCACGAACGCGCCCTGCAGGTCTACCAACACGCCGCCAGCCTGCCGGGCCTGAAGGTGGTGGGTATCGACTGCCACATAGGCTCACAGATCACTGAAACAGCCCCTTATCTTGATGCGATGGACCGCATCCTGGATCTGGTGGCCGAGGTGGAAGCAGCAGGCATCGCCATCCATCACATCGACTTTGGTGGTGGCCTGGGCATCAACTACAACGGCGACACCCCGCCCGCGGCTGACGCGCTGTGGGCTCAGCTGCTGGGTAAATTGGACGCACGTGGCTATGGCCAGCGCCAGCTCATGATTGAGCCCGGCCGCTCGCTGGTAGGCAATGCAGGGGTGTGCCTGACCGAGGTGGTGTTCACCAAACCCGGCGAGCAAAAGAATTTCTGCATTGTGGATGCAGCCATGAACGACCTGCCACGTCCAGCCATGTACGATGCCTTTCACCAGATCGTTCCCGTTGCGCCTCGCGCAGGTGAGGCGGTGACATATGACGTGGTCGGCCCGGTGTGCGAAAGCGGCGACTGGCTGGGGCGCGATCGCCAGCTGGTGGTGCAGTCGGGCGATGTGCTGGCAGTGCTGTCGGCGGGTGCGTACTGCATGAGCATGGCCAGCAACTACAACACGCGTGGCCGCGCTGCCGAAGTGCTGGTCGATGGCAGCAAAGCCCATTTGATTCGCCAACGCGAATCCGCGTTTGACACGTTTGCTTTGGAGCAGCTTATCGGTGTTTGACGCGGTTAAGCACTCGCCACGCCAGCAAAGCACCCAGGATCACGCCGTACACCCACACTTCGGTGAAGTTGTGCTTACCAGCGCGCATCCACCAGAAGTGCA
>CAZPTM010000063.1:0-8361 GCA_964589665.1 uncultured Limnohabitans sp.
AGGGCAAATACCCGGCGCGCAAGGCGGCGGCCAAAAAGACCCCGTTCGGCAAGGCCGCCGCCAAAACCACCAAGGCGCCTGCGGCCAAAAAAGCACCGGCTGCGAAAAAGGCGGCAGGCGAAAAAGCCCCACGCAAAGCCGCGGTGGGCACGCTCAAGCCCAGCGCCGCACTGGCCGCCGTGATCGGGGATGGGACCTATGCCCGCACCGAGGTGGTCAAGAAAATCTGGGACTACATCAAGGCCAACGGCTTGCAGGACACGGCCAACAAACGCGCGATCAATGCCGATGCCAAGCTGCGCCAGGTGTTCGGCAAGGACCAGATCACCATGTTCGAGCTGGCGGGCATCGTGGGCAAGCACCTGGCCTGAGGGCCGAGCCGATCACGCCTGTAGCGTCATCAGGCTGGCGTTGCCGCCTGCGGCAGCGGTGTTGGTGCTCACGCTGCGCTCGGCCACCAGACGCGCCAGCGGCACGTCCATGCGGCCTGGCGGCAGGGCGGTGAGGCTGATGATCGGGCCACCTTGCCTGGCCAGTTGTTGCGTCAGGGCCAGCACCTCGCAGGCTTCAGCGTGGATCAGGGCGGCTTCGGCCCGTCGCACGTCTTGTGCTGCGAGCAGCACCACCGAGGCTTGTACGGCGGCCGGCAGCTGAGCGTGCAAGGATGCAAATCGCGCGTGCAACAAGGCTTGACCGCCCACGGCGAGCACTGCGGCGATCTGGCTGAGCAGATCGTCTGCGGCCCCGGCATGGGCGCCTGCCTGACACAGCACACGTTGGCGCGCCTGCACGCGGTACACATTGCGCTCGCCGGTGGGGCCGGGTAGAACCGCCTCAAGTCCTGCCGGGTTGCAGGCGGCCAGGCGTGCGCACTGGTGCGCCAGTGGCAGCCGGTCTCGCGCCACGGCCCAGTCGTGCAGGGCCTGCAGTGGTGCGCTGATGCGCGGCAGGGCGGCTGCGCCACAAGCTTGCACGCTGCGAAGTGCGGCGTCATCCGGGCAGCGCGAAAGCAGGCGTAGCAGGTACAGGGGGCCTCCCGCCTTGGGGCCGGTGCCCGACAGACCTTCACCACCAAAAGGCTGCACGCCCACCACGGCGCCCACCATGTTGCGGTTGACGTAAATGTTGCCGGCGTGGGTGTTGTCGACCACCTGCGCAATCGTTTCGTCGATGCGGGAATGCACACCCAGTGTGAGCGCGTAGCCGGTGGCGTTGATCTGCGCGAGCAGCGTGTCCAGAGCATCACGGCGCCAGCGCAGCACATGCAGCACTGGACCAAAGACTTCGCGCTCGAGTTCATCCATGCGCTCGATCTCGATCAGCGTGGGGGACACAAAAGTGCCGTCGGCCCGGTCACTGTGTGCATGATGGATGCGGTGCACACGCCGGCCTGCGGCCTGCATTCGGGCCACATGCGCCTCGATCCCGTCGCGTGCGCGTGCATCGATGACCGGGCCCATGTCGGTGTGCAGTTGCGCAGGCGTGCCCATGCGGATTTCGGCCATAGCGCCTTGCAGCATCTCGACCAAGCGGTCGGCGACATCCTCTTGCACGCACAGCACGCGCAGGGCCGAGCAACGTTGGCCTGCCGCCTCAAAGGCCGAGGCCACGGCGTCCTGCACCACTTGCTCGAGCAGAGCGGAGGAATCGACCACCATGCAGTTCTGTCCACCGGTCTCGGCGATCAGTGGAACCGGCTGGCCGTGTGCGTTCAGGCGCTGCGCCAGCGCAGCCTGCAACACCTTGGCGGTTTCAGTGGAGCCGGTGAACATCACGCCCTGCACGCGGGCGTCTTCGATCAGGGCCTGGCCCACTTCGCTGCCACGACCGGGCAGCAGTTGCACTGCAGCTTGCGGCACACCGGCACGTCGCAGCGTCTCGACCGCCAGCGCTGCAATCGCTGGGGTTTGTTCAGCAGGTTTCGCCAGCACCGGGTTGCCCGCAGCCAACGCTGCGGCCACCTGGCCCACAAAAATGGCCAGTGGAAAGTTCCATGGACTGATGCATACCACCGGCCCCAGCGGCACATGGGTGGCGTTGTCAAAGTCGCGCCGCACCTGCGCGGCGTAGTAGCGCAGAAAGTCCACCGTCTCGCGCAGCTCGCCCACAGCGTGCGCCCAGGTCTTTCCAGCCTCGCGCACCAGCAGCGCCATGCAACGTGGCGCATCAGCCTGCAAGAGGTCGGCGGCTTGCTCCAGCGCAGCCGCGCGTTGTGCGGCCGGGGTCTGCGCCCAGGCCGGTGCGATGTGGTGCGCGGCGTGCAACGCAGCTTGCACATCGCCAGCGCTGGCGTGTTGTACGGTGCCGATCACATCCGCGTGGTCGGCCGGGTTGCGCAGCGTGAGCACTTCACCTGCAGCCGAAAAGTCTTGCGCCAGAAGAGGCTGTACCACCAGCGGTGTGGTGTGCACGGCCATTTGCTGCGCCAGCATCTGCAGGGTGGGTTCATGGGCCAGATCAGGCCCGCTGGAGTTGCGGCGTGCTGCGCCATAGAGCTGGGCCGGCAGTGGAATTTGCGGGTGCGGCTGGCCGGGAGGTCGATCGTCCTGCGCGGCTTCGGCCAGCATGCGCTGCACGGGGTCCTGCACAAGCTCGTCGAGCGAGACGGACGGGTCGGCCATACGGTTGACGAAGGAGCTGTTGGCGCCGTTCTCGAGCAGGCGGCGCACCAGGTAAGCCAGCAGTGTTTCGTGCGTGCCCACGGGGGCGTAGATGCGGCAGGGTCTGTTCAGTTCGGCTGAACCTACCACCTGACGGTACAAAGGCTCGCCCATGCCATGCAGACACTGAAACTCATATTGCCCCGGCTGGTACGGCCCATCGATGTCTTCGCCCGCCTGCACGATGGCCGCGAGCGTGTGGGCGTTGTGTGTGGCGAACTGCGGATATACCGCGTCGGGCGCAGCCAGCAGCTTGCGCGCGCAGGCCAGATACGCCACATCGGTGTGGTGTTTGCGGGTGTAGACCGGGTAGTCGCTTTGGCCGTCGAGCTGGGCGCGCTTGATCTCGCTGTCCCAGTAGGCGCCCTTGACCAGGCGCACCATCAGCCTGTGCCCAGTGCAGCGCGCCAGATCAACCAGAAAGTCGATGACGAAGGGGCAGCGCTTGCCGTAGGCCTGAATGACGAAACCGATGCCGTTCCAGCCCGCCAGGCTAGGGGCTGCGCACAGCGCTTCGAGCAGGTCGAGCGACAGGTCCAGCCGGTCAGCTTCTTCGGCGTCAATGTTCAGGCCGATGTCGTAATGGCGGGCCAGTTCGGCCAATTGCAGTACGCGTGGCAGCAACTCGGCCACAACACGCTGGTGCTGGGCACGGCTGTAGCGCGGGTGCAGGGCCGAGAGCTTGATCGAGATGCCCGGGCCGTTGTAAACGCCCTGCCCTTGAGCTGCGCGCCCGATGGCGTGGATGGCGTTTTCGTATGACGCCAGGTAGCGCTGCGCATCCTGCTCGGTCAGTGCGGCTTCGCCCAGCATGTCGTAGGAGTAGCGAAAGCCTTTGGCCTCCATCTCGCGGGCGCGGTGCAGCGCCTCGTCAATCGTTTCGCCAGTGACAAACTGTTCACCGAGCATCTGCATGGCCAGCTGCACGCCCTGACGAATCAGCGGCTCGCTGCCTTTGCCCACCAGGCGCGTGAGTGCACCCAGCATCTGGCCCTCGCTGTGGGTGGCCACCAGCTTGCCGGTCAACAGCAGGCCCCAGGATGCGGCGTTGACGAACAGCGAAGCACTTTGACCCAGATGCTGCTGCCAGTCGCCAGCGCCAATTTTGTCGCGGATCAGTGCGTCGCGGGTGGCTGCGTCAGGAATGCGCAGCAGCGCCTCGGCCAGGCACATCAGGGCTACGCCTTCTTCGCTGGACAAGGCGTATGCCTGCATCAGGCTTTGCACGCGCCCGGCGCGGCCGCCCAGGGCCGGTCCCTCGCGCAGGCCAGTGACCAGCTGGCGTGCAAGTGCATCGGTGCGGGCAGCACAACCGTCACTGCTGCGGGCCTGCGCCAGCAGGGGTGCCAAGGCTTGCGCTTCGGGCAAGCGTGTGGCGCGGGCGATGGCTTCACGCAGGGCGCTGCGTGGCTGGTTTCGAGCTGATGGACCGCCAGCCTCAAAGTGAGCACCCAGGGGCCATGGATGGGGCGCAGGGCTGAGTAGCTGGGTCGGGGTGGTGGCATTCATGGTTTTCTCCAAAAGGTCTGTGGGCCTGATGAATCACCATGATCCAGATATTTGAATGAATATTTCTCTAAAAATGAGTGTTTGCGATGAATAATAGTTGGCATGAACAGCGAACCCCAAAGCATTGACCGCATCGACCGCCGCATTCTTGATGTGTTGCAGCGCGACGGCCGCATCAGCAACCTCAAGCTGGCCGAATGTGTGGCGCTATCGCCCACGGCTGTACTGGCAAGGGTGCAGCGATTGACCCAAGAGGGCTACATCCTGGGCTACGAGGCTCGGCTCAATCCAATCAAGCTGGGCGCTGGCATGCTGGTGTTCGTGGAGGTCTTGCTCGATCGCACGGTTAACAATGTGTTCGAGCAATTCAAGGCCGCTGTGCAGGTGCGCCCGGAAATCATGGAATGCCACATGGTGGCTGGCGGGTTTGACTACCTGCTCAAGACCCGCACCGCCGACATGAACAGCTACCGCGCCTTTGCGGGCGATGTGCTGTGGCAGCTGCCGGGCGTGCGCGAGACGCGCACCTATGCGGTGATGGAAGAGGTCAAGAACAGCACCACGTTGGCGCTGAACCTTATTTAAGGCTACCCGCCAGAAATTGTTGCAGGCGTTCGCTGCGGGGCGTGTGCAGGATGTCGCCAGGCTGGCCCTCTTCTTCCACTCTGCCCTGGTGCAGGAACATCACGTGGTTGGACACCTCGCGCGCAAACCCCATTTCGTGGGTGACCACCACCATGGTTCTCCCTTCTTCGGCCAAAGAGCGCATCACGCGCAACACTTCACCCACCAGCTCGGGGTCTAGCGCCGAGGTGGGTTCGTCAAACAGCATGACTTCCGGCTCCATGGCCAAGGCGCGGGCAATGGCCACGCGCTGCTGCATGCCGCCTGACAAATGCATCGGGTAGTGGCCAAACGTCTGCGCGCTCAGGCCCACACGGGCCAGATAGTGTTCGGCCCGCGCACGCGCTTCGTTTTTGCGTTGGCCCAACACCTGGACAGGCGCCTCCATGACGTTTTCCAGCACCGTCATGTGGCTCCAGAGGTTGAAGTGCTGAAAAACCATGGCCAGCTTGGCGCGCAGGCGTTGCAGCTGACGGGGGTCGCTGGCCTGCAGCAGTCCTTGGGCATCGGCTTTGAGTTGCAAGGATTCACCGGCCACACTGATGCGGCCTTGCTGGGGCTGTTCGAGCAGATTGATGCAGCGCAGGAAGGTGCTTTTGCCCGAACCGCTGGAGCCGATCAGGCTGATCACATCGCCCGCATGCGCTTGCAGGGACACGCCTTTGAGCACTTCATGCTGCCCAAAGCGTTTGTGAATGTCTAGAACTTCAAGCTTGAGACTCATGGCGGGGAAATGCTTTAGTGTGTTGAGCGCGGACGCAAATAGGTTAGCCAACGCTGCTCGGCCAGACGAAACAGGCCCACCAGCACGGCAGTGAGGCTGGCGTAGATCAGCCCTGCTGTGATGAAGGCCTCAAAGGGCAGGTAAAACTCGGCATAAATCGACCGGGCCGCCCCCGTGATGTCGAGCAAGGCGGGAACCGCACTGGCCAACGAGGTGCTGTGCAGCATCATGATGACCTCGTTGGAGTAGCCCGGCAAACTGCGTCGCAAGGCCGCAGGCAGGACGATGCGCCGCAAGCGGGCCCACGTGCTCAAACCACAGGCCTGAGCCGCTTCGAGCTCACCCTTGGGGAGCTCACGAATGGCGCCCGCCAGCAGCTCGGTGGTGTAGGCGCAGGTGTTGAGGGCAAAGGCCAGGGCAGCGCAAAAAAACGAATTCTTGAACCCTTGCCAGAGCCAGGAATCGTCCCAGCGGGACTGGATGAACTCGGTTTGGGCCAGGCCGTAGTAAATCAGGTACAGCTGGATCAGCAAGGGCGTGCCCCGCATCACATAGGTGAAGGCCCAGACCGGCCCGCGCAACCAGGCCGTTCTGGACACACGGGCCAAGGCCAGGGGCACCGAAAGCACGCCACCAGCCAGCAAGGACACCAGCAGCAAGGCGAGCGATTGCACCGTACCGTCCCAAAACAGGCGCAGGTTCTCGGGGCGTGCAATGACGTCAAATTCCATCACATCAGCCCTTGCGCTGATCCAGGCTGTAGCGACGCTCAAGCCAGCCCAGAAACACCATGGACACGGACGTGAAAACGAGATACATCAAGCCTGCAAAAGCCAGAAACAGCAACGGTGCATTCGGGATCTCGCCACGCGCTGCAGCACCGGCCTGCTTGGCCAGATAGGTCATGTCCTGCAAGCCTAACAAGGAGACCAGTGCAGTGGACTTCATCAACACCAGCCAGTTGTTGGTCAGCCCGGGCAAGGCCAGTCGCACCATCTGAGGCAAGGTGATGCGACGCAACACCTGCCAACGCGACATGCCAAACGCCCTGCCCGCTTCCATCTGGCCATGTGCGATGGCCAGAATGGCGCCTCGAAACGTTTCGGTCATGTAGGCGCCGTAGATGAAACCGATGGTGAGCACGCCAGCTGCAAAGGGGTCAATCTCGACATAGTCGAATTCACCCAGTCGCTCCAGCAGGGCATTGAGCCCGATTTGTCCTCCGTAGAAAAGGAGCAACATCAGCACCAAATCGGGGATACCGCGAATCAACGTGGAATAGGTAGTGGCTAGCCAGCGGGCAGGCCGGTGCCTGGAGAGCTTGCCTAAAGCACCGAGCAGGCCCAGCACCATGGCCACCACCAATGAGGCGAGCCCCACCTGCACGACCAGCCATGAGCCTTGCAGGATGCTGAGGATGTAAGGCATCATGCCCGGCTGTGCCTGCGTTTACTCACCCCACAGATCGACGCCAGGGACGAACTCATCAGCGATTTTTTTCCAGGTGCCATCAGCACGGATGTCCACAATCGCTTTGTCCAGAGCCTTCTTGAGGTCTTTGTCGCCTTTGCGCATGGCTACACCGATGCCTTCACCGAAGTATTTCTTCATGTGCAACGGCTGGCCTACGTAGCCGTAGTTCTTGCCGTCAGGCGTGCTCAGGAAGCCGCCCTCGACTTCGACCACGTCAGCAACGGTGCCATCCAGGCGGCCGGCCTTGATGTCCAGATAGACCTGGTCTTGTGCATCGTAGCCGATCACATTCACGCCATGTTTTGCCAATTCGCCCTTGGCGTATTTTTCCTGGGTGGAGCCTTTGAGCACGCCAATGTTCTTGCCTTTGAGGCTGGCGGCAGAACCGTCGGATTTGATGTCTTTGCGCACCACGATCTTGGAGGGTGTGTTGTAGTACTTGCTGGTGAAGTCCACTTGGCGCATGCGCTCTTCGGTGATGGACATGGAGGAGATGATGGTGTCGTACTTGCGAGCCATCAGGCCGGGAATCATGGCGTCCCACTGTTGCTCGACGAAGACGCACTTGGCTTTGATCTTGTCGCACAGGGCCTGGGCAATCTTCACATCAAAGCCCGTGGGCTTGCCATCGGCTGTTTTGTAGGTAAAGGGTTTGTAGGTCGGGTCGATGGCGACACGAACCTCTTTCCACTCCTTGGCTGAAACGCAGAAACTGGCAACCGCGAGCGCGGCGCCCAGCAACAGGGATTTCTTGAACATGGATGACTCCTGAAAAAGGGTGGGGGGCGGCGGGCGCCCCGAACAATGCACGCAGGGGTGCAAACACCTCAAAGCATAGCATCGCACGACCGTGCTTTTTGGTGGGATTTGCCCTTGCTTGACGCTAGAAAAAGGGGCGCTTGCAAGCGCCCCTGGTGTGGGATCGACGGTCGGCTGCGAAGCTCAGCCGCCCACCACACGGGCCATTTCCAGGCACTTGTTGGAGTAGCCCCACTCGTTGTCGTACCAGGCCACCAGCTTGACGAAGGTGCTGTCCAGAGCGATGCCGGCTTCGGCGTCGAACACGCTCGTACAGACCTCACCACGAAAGTCGGTCGAGACCACCTTGTCGGTGGTGTAGCCCAGCACGCCCTTGAGCGCGCCTTCGCTTTGTGCCTTCATTTCGGCGCAAATTTCGGCGTAGGTGGCGGGCGTGTCGAGCTCTGCGGTCAGGTCCACCACCGACACGTCCGACGTGGGCACACGGAAAGCCATGCCGGTGAGCTTGCCCTTGATGGACGGGATGACCACGCCCACCGCCTTGGCCGCGCCGGTGCTGCTGGGGATGATGTTTTCCAGAATGCCACGGCCACCGCGCCAGTCCTTGTTGCT
>CAZPTM010000064.1:0-6229 GCA_964589665.1 uncultured Limnohabitans sp.
AGAAGATCGAAGAGCTGATTGCCCGTCTGGCGCAAAAAGCGCGTGCGGCGGGTATCCACCTGATTTTGGCGACCCAACGCCCCAGCGTGGACGTCATTACCGGTCTGATCAAGGCCAACATTCCAACCCGGATTGCTTTCCAGGTGTCGAGCAAGATCGACAGCCGCACCATTCTTGATCAGATGGGCGCCGAAGCGTTGCTGGGCATGGGTGACATGCTCTACATGCCCTCGGGCACGGGTTTCCCGATCCGTGTGCACGGCGCCTTTGTGAGCGACGATGAGGTGCATCGCGTGGTTGAATACCTCAAGGCCCAAGGCGAGCCCGATTACATTGAAGGCGTGCTCGAAGGCGGTACCGTCGATGGCGAGGATGGCCCCTTGGGCGAAGGCGGCGATGACGGCGAGAAAGACCCCATGTATGACCAGGCTGTGCAAGTGGTGCTCAAGCACCGCAAGGCCAGCATTTCGCTGGTGCAACGCCACCTCAAGATTGGCTACAACCGTGCAGCCCGTTTGGTGGAAGACATGGAAAACGCTGGCTTGGTCAGCGCCATGAGCGGCAGCGGCCAGCGCGAAATTCTGGTGCCCGATCGGGCGGAGTAAACAGCATGTTCAAACTTCGTCACGGCCTGATGGGTGTGTTGGCCTGTGTGGCGTGGACGGCGGCTCAAGCCCAGGCCACGCAATGGCTCGATGAGTATCTGCGTACGGTGCACAGCGGGCGAGCGCAGTTTTCGCAGGTGGTGACATCGCCGGCGCGTGCGGGTCAGACACCTCGTGTCAAGAACTCCAGCGGCACGTTCGAGTTCCAGCGCCCCGGCAAGTTTCGTTTTGTGTACCAGCGCCCTTACGAGCAGTGGTTGGTTGCCGATGGCAAAACCCTGTGGCTCTATGACCTGGATTTGCAGCAGGTGACTGCGCGTGCGCAAGCGCAGGCTTTGGGTACATCGCCTGCGGCATTGTTGACGTCCGCGCAGGGGGTCAGTGGTTTGCAAAAAGACTTCGAGCTGCAAGACCAACCCGATGCCGAGGGGCTGAGCTGGGTGCTGGCCACGCCGCGCGCAGCAGATGCCTCGCTGGCTTCGGTGCGTGCGGGGCTGCGCCGCTCGGGTGCGGGGGTGGAGCTGGTGCGCCTGGATGTGCTGGATCGTTTAGGCCAGCGTTCGGCCCTGACGTTTTCGGCCAGCGACAACAACGTGGATTTGCCCGCCTCGCTGTTTGTGTTTCGTCCACCCGCCGGGGTGGATGTGATTCGGCCATGACCGATTTGTTTGCGCAAGATGCACCGCACCAGCATTCGCCGCTGGCGGAGGCCTTGCGGCCCAAGACGCTCGATGAGGTGATTGGGCAGTCCCACTTGTTGGGGGAGGGCAAGCCTTTGCGTTTGGCGTTTCAGTCTGGCAAGCCCCACTCCATGATTTTTTGGGGGCCACCGGGTGTGGGTAAAACCACCTTGGCGCGTTTGACGGCTACGGCGTTTGATTGCGCCTTTATCGCGTTGTCGGCTGTTTTCTCGGGTGTGAAAGACATTCGCGCGGCGATGGAGCAGGCCGAGCAAAACCAGGCCTTGGGTCGTCAGACGATTTTGTTTGTCGATGAGATTCACCGTTTCAACAAGTCGCAGCAAGATGCGCTGCTGCCTTATGCGGAAAGTGGCTTGGTGACCTTTATTGGGGCCACCACCGAGAACCCGTCGTTCGAGGTGAATTCGGCCTTGTTGTCTCGGGCGCAGGTGTATGTGCTCAAGTCTTTGACGGACGAGGAGTTAAAGCAGTTGCTCACCCGTGCACAGAGCAAAGCGCTGGCTGGTTTGGTGTTTGAGGATGTGGCCAGAGATACCTTGATTGGCTATGCCGACGGCGATGCACGCCGATTTTTGAATTTGCTGGAGCAATGCCAAACAGCGGCAGGTGCTGCTGGCGTCACGCTTATCGACGCTGACTTTGTTCAGAACGCCTTGACGCTGAACAGTCGTCGCTTCGACAAAGGGGGCGATAACTTTTACGACCAGATTTCGGCATTGCACAAATCGGTGCGGGGCTCGCACCCGGATGCGGCCTTGTATTGGCTGACGCGCATGCTCGACGGCGGTGCAGACCCGCGATATTTGGCGCGGCGTATTGTGCGCATGGCCTGGGAAGACATTGGTCTGGCCGATCCAAGGGCCATGCAAATTGCCAACGATGCCGCGCTGACCTATGAGCGCTTGGGCAGCCCCGAAGGGGAGCTGGCGCTGGGTCAGGCCGTGATTTATCTGGCGGTGGCCGCCAAGAGCAATGCGGGCTACAACGCCTATAACCAGGCGCGTGCCTTTGTGAAGCAGGACAAAAGCCGCGAGGTGCCTGTGCATTTGCGCAATGCGCCGACCAAGCTCATGAAGGAGCTAGGCTATGGGCATGCCTACCGCTATGCCCATGATGAGCCCAACGCGTATGCAGCGGGTGAAACCTATCTGCCCGATGGCATGGGCGAGCCAGGCTGGTACCTGCCGGTGCCTCGTGGCTTGGAGAGCAAAATTGCCGAGAAACTTGCGTTTTTGCGCCGCCTCGATGAAGAAGCGGGGCAGGGCTGAATTTGATTTTTTTTTCGCTGGCTTGAAATCGTTTAATGGCCGTGCAGGGTAAACACCAGATGTTTTGCAGGCTGACGCCTGGCTGACCGCTATTACAATCCCTGCCACGACAACCCTGCCCAGCCTCAAGCTGGCGGGTTTTTTGCTAATGGAACGGATGTGGCCCATAAGGCCTTTTTCGAACTGAAGACATCAACCGATGAATTGACCAGGCATAAGCTGGTTGCAACGGAGTTATTCACGCATGGACATCTTGCTTCAACAGATCATCAATGGTCTGGTTCTGGGCAGCATGTACGCCTTGGTGGCCTTGGGCTACACGATGGTGTACGGCATCATTAACCTTATCAATTTTGCGCACGGCGAAGTGCTCATGGTTGGTGCACTGACCAGCTGGAGCGTCATCGGCATGATGCGCGAAAGCATGCCTTGGGCACCAGGTTGGGTCATTTTGATTTTGGCCACCCTCATTGCTTGTGTGGTGGCTGCAACCTTGAACCTCACCATTGAGAAGGTGGCTTACCGGCCGCTGCGCAACAGCCCCAAACTGGCAACGCTCATTACAGCCATTGGCATGAGTATCTTGTTGCAGACGGTGGCCATGATCATCTGGAAGCCCAACTACAAGGCTTATCCGACTTTGCTGCCGACGGATCCGATCGCCATTGGTGGCGCCGTGATCACGCCCACGCAAATCATGATTCTGGGGGTCACTGCCGTGTCGCTGGCGATTCTCATGTGGTTGGTCAACACCACGCGTCTGGGTCGCGCCATGCGTGCCACGGCTGAGAACCCGCGTGTGGCAGCCCTGATGGGTGTCAAGCCCGACATGGTGATTTCCGCCACCTTCATCATTGGCGCTGTGCTGGCCGCGATTGCAGGTGTGATGTATGCGTCCAATTACGGCACTGCCCAACACGCCATGGGCTTCATACCCGGCTTGAAGGCTTTTACTGCTGCGGTGTTTGGCGGGATTGGTAATTTGTCGGGCGCTGTGGTGGGCGGCATTTTGCTGGGGCTGATCGAGTCGATTGGTTCGGGCTACCTGGGGCAGCTCACCGGTGGCGTGCTGGGCAGCCAGTACACCGACATTCTGGCGTTTATCGTGCTCATCATCATCTTGACGCTGCGTCCGTCGGGCCTGATGGGTGAACGCGTGGCTGACCGCGCTTGATGCAAGAGGAGTACTGAACATGAAAATCAACGCCTCTTCCAAGAATATTGTTTTGATCATCCTGATGGCCTTGATGCTGCCGCTGGTGCTGCAGAACTTTGGCAACGCCTGGGTGCGCATTGCCGACATGGCGCTGCTCTACACCATGCTGGCCTTGGGTCTGAACATTGTGGTGGGTTATGCAGGGCTGCTTGACCTGGGCTATGTGGCTTTCTTTGCTGTGGGTGCGTACATGTACGCGCTGCTGTCTTCGCCGCACCTGACCAACACATTTCCCATGATCGCCGCCATGTTCCCGGACGGTATGCACATGCCTTTATGGCTGATCGTGCCGGTGGGTGCGGGTCTGGCGGGCTTGTTTGGCATGCTGCTGGGCGCGCCTACGCTCAAGCTGCGTGGGGACTACCTGGCTATCGTGACGCTGGGGTTTGGTGAAATCATTCGCGTGTTCATGAACAACCTGGACCAGCCGGTGAACATCACCAACGGGCCCAAGGGCATTGACATGATCGATTCGATCCATTTCTTTGGCTTTAGCCTGAGCAAGCGTTTGACGATTGGGGAGTTTGATATTCCCTCGGTCACGCTGTATTACTACTTGTTCCTCGCATTGGTGCTTTTGAGTGTGCTGGTTTCGCATCGTCTCGAAAACTCGCGTATTGGCCGCGCCTGGATGGCAATTCGTGAAGACGAAATTGCAGCCAAGGCCATGGGCCTGAACACCCGCAACCTCAAGCTGATGGCATTTGGTATGGGCGCTACCTTTGGTGGTGTCTCGGGTGCGATGTTTGCCGGCTTCCAGGGCTTTGTGTCGCCCGAGTCCTTCAGCTTGATGGAGTCGGTCATGATCGTGGCCATGGTGGTGCTGGGCGGTTTGGGGCATTTGCCAGGCGTTATTTTGGGCGCGGTGCTTTTGTCGGCCTTGCCGGAAGTGCTGCGCTACATTGCGGGTCCTTTGCAGGAAATGACCGATGGGCGCCTGGACGCGGCCATCTTGCGCCAGCTGCTGATTGCGCTGGCCATGATTGTGGTCATGCTGCTGCGTCCGCGTGGTTTGTGGCCGGCACCTGAGCACGGCAAAAACTTGCGCAAGAGCCACAAGTGAGGGAGCACGCCATGAAAAAAGATGTTGTATTGAAAGTGGCAGGTGTCTCCAAGCGTTTTGGTGGCCTGCAAGCCTTGTCCGATGTGGGTATCACGATCGAGCGCGGTCAGGTCTATGGCCTGATTGGCCCCAACGGTGCTGGTAAAACCACGTTCTTTAACGTGATCACGGGCCTGTACACGCCCGATGGCGGCTCGTTCGAGCTGGCCGGGCACCCCTATGAGCCCACAGCCGTGCACACGGTGGCCAAGGCCGGTATTGCGCGTACCTTCCAGAACATCCGTTTGTTTGCCGACATGACGGCGCTGGAAAACGTGATGGTGGGTCGCCACATTCGGACCCACTCGGGCTTGTTGGGCGCCATGTTCAAGACTCCGGGCTTCAAGCGCGAAGAGGCAGAAATTGCCGAACGCGCCCATGAGCTGCTGGACTATGTGGGCATTGGTAAATACGCCAACTACAAGGCGCGAACGCTGTCTTATGGCGACCAACGCCGTCTGGAAATTGCCCGCGCTCTGGCCACCGACCCGCAGCTGATCGCGCTGGACGAGCCTGCCGCTGGCATGAACGCCACCGAAAAGGTGCAGCTGCGCGAGCTGATCGATCAGATTCGCGCGGACAACCGCACCATCTTGCTGATCGAGCACGACGTCAAACTCGTCATGGGTCTTTGCGACCGCGTGACGGTGCTGGACTACGGCAAACAGATTGCCGAAGGCACGCCTGCGGACGTGCAGAAAAATGAAAAAGTGATTGAAGCCTATTTGGGCACCGGAGGACACTGACATGGCCAACACGCTATTGAAAGTCAAAGGCCTGAAAGTGGCTTATGGCGGCATCCAGGCCGTCAAGGGCGTGGACATGGAAGTCCACGAGGGCGAACTGGTTTCGTTGATCGGCTCCAACGGCGCGGGCAAGACCACGTCCATGAAGGCCATCACGGGCACGCTGCCTATGCAAGGTGGTGACATCGAGTATCTGGGCAAGAGCATCAAAGGTCAGGGTCCTTGGGACCTGGTCAAGCAAGGCCTGGCCATGGTGCCCGAAGGTCGTGGTGTGTTCACGCGCATGACGATTGTCGAGAACCTGCAAATGGGCGCTTACATTCGGGACGACAGCGTGGGCATTGCCGACGACATGGAGAAGATGTTCCACATCTTCCCCCGTCTGCGCGAACGCAAAGACCAGCTGGCCGGCACCATGTCCGGCGGTGAACAGCAAATGCTGGCCATGGCCCGCGCACTGATGAGCCGCCCCAAGGTGTTGCTGCTTGATGAGCCCTCGATGGGCCTGTCACCCATCATGGTCGACAAGATCTTTGAAGTGGTCAAAGACGTGTACGCCCAAGGCGTAACGGTGCTGCTGGTGGAGCAAAA
>CAZPTM010000064.1:6329-8361 GCA_964589665.1 uncultured Limnohabitans sp.
GCCTTGGCTTTATCGGCCTCTGAAGTAAACGAGTCGGCGTAAAACTCTTCTGCGGGCAGTTTGCCTTGTGCCACGTATTCGCGTTGGGCAGACTCCACCACGATGGGGGCACCGCAGGCATACACCTGGTGGCCGGACAGGTCAGGGTGGTCTTGCAGCACAGCCTGGTGTACGAAGCCGGTGCGGCCCGTCCAGTTGTCTTCGGCCTCGGCGTTGGAGATGACGGGCACAAACTTGAGGTTGGGCATTGCTTGCATTTGGGCTTCGACCCAATCGGCCATGTACAGGTCGGCCGGGCGGCGCCCGCCCCAGTACAAGGTGGCCGGGCGTTGGCTACCAATGTGCTGCATGTGTTCAATCAGCGCCTTGATGGGGGCAAAGCCAGTGCCCGAGGCCAGCAGGATCATGGGCTTTTCGGAGTCTTCGCGCAGATAGAAGCTGCCATACGGCCCTTCGGCACGCAGGATGTCTTTTTCTTTCATGGTGGAAAACACCGGGTCGGTGAACTTGCCGCCGGGCATGTGGCGAATATGCAGCTCCACGACCGGGGGCGAGACCTCCAGCGTGTGGGGCGCGTTGGCCATGCTGTAGCTGCGACGTGAGTTGTCGCGCAAGATGAATTCGATGTACTGGCCTGCGCGGAACTTCATGGGTTCGCTGGCGGGCAGCTGAACCTTGAGCACCATGACGTCGTGCGACTTTTTTTCCAGGCTGGCTACGCGCACTGGCATTTTCTTGACGGGCAGGCCGCCTTCTTCGGTCACTTGTTTGGACTCGAGCACCACATCGCTTTGCGCGGTGGCGCAGCAGGTCAGGATCAGGCCTTGTGCTTCTTCGTCGGCGGAGAGGGCTTTTTCCTGATGCGGGCCGTGCACCACGGTGCCCGAGACTTTTTTGCATTTGCACGAACCGCAAGCGCCATCCTTGCAGCCATAAGGCAGGCCAATGCCTTGTCGGATGCCCGCAGTCAGCAGGGTTTCGTTGTCTTCAGCAGAAAATTGGCGGCCACTGGGCTCGACGGTGATTTGAAAGCTCATGTTTTGGGTATCCTTGCGGGGTTATTGAACCCGGAATCCTCAATTTTGCCTTCAAATCAGACTCCTTTAGGCGCTTTGCCCGCGCGTTTTCGTCGCCAGCGGGTGCTGATCGTGGGCTGTGGCGATGTGGGCTTGCGCACTGCGGGCGTTTTGGGTGCGCCCACTTCGCAACGCGTGCGTTTGCTGGCACTCACCTCCAGCCCCGAGCGCGTGCGCTTGCTGCGTGCTTGCGGGTTAACGCCTTTGGTGGGTGATCTGGATGAGCCGGCGAGTCTGGCTCGCCTGGCTGGCGTGGCGCACCGCGTGGTGCACCTGGCGCCACCGGATGCCGAGCGCCGCAAAACGGGTGAGACGGACCCACGCACCCGTAACCTGACGCGTGCGCTGCGCAAACGCACTGTGCCGCAGTCGCTGGTGTATGCGTCCACCACGGGCGTGTATGGTGACTGCCAGGGCGAATGGGTGAACGAAACCCGGACTGTGCACCCGCACACACCCCGCGCCATGCGACGTGTCGATGCAGAAGCCTGGGTGCGTCTGTTTGGTCGAAGTGGTACGGCTGCCAGCATTTTGCGTGTGCCTGGCATTTACGCCCAAGACCGCGAAGGCGGCACACCGCGCGAGCGCCTGATCAAACGCACCCCGGTGCTGCTGCCGCAGGACGATGTGTACACCAACCACATCCATGCCAATGACCTCGCTCGTGCCTGCATGCTGGCGCTGTGGCGGGGAAAACCGCAACGCATCTTCAATGTGTGCGACGACACCGATCTGAAGATGGGCGACTACTTTGACCTGGCGGCTGACGTGATGGGTTTGCAGCGCCCACCGCGTGTGGCACGCAGCGAGGCTGACCAGTCCTTGCCCTTGATGCTGCTGAGCTTCATGAACGAGTCACGCCGGCTGGACAACGGTCGCATGAAAAAGGAGTTACGCCTGCAGTTGCGCTATCCCCATGTACGCGACGGTTTGGCGCTGCAAAAGCAGCTGCTTTA
>CAZPTM010000065.1:0-8292 GCA_964589665.1 uncultured Limnohabitans sp.
TCCGGTGGAGCAGCGCTACCGCCCATTTGAAGAGTCTCGCGAATACGACCTGAACAACGCGATTGCCGATGGCGTGGACGAGCTGTGGGCAGGGGGAGCAGGGGGCGACATTCTGGTGTTTCTGCCCGGTGAGCGCGAGATCCGCGAAGCCGCCGACCACCTGCGCAAGCACCTGGCGCACCACGCCTGGACGCGCAATGCCGATGTGTTGCCGCTGTTTGCTCGCCTGTCGCAGGCCGAGCAGGACCGGGTGTTTGAAACCTCCAACGGCCGGCGCATCGTGCTTGCTACGAACGTCGCCGAAACGTCCCTCACCGTGCCCGGCATCCGCTATGTGATCGACGCGGGCACGGCGCGGGTCAAGCGCTACAGTCTGCGCAGCAAGGTCGAGCAGCTGCTGATCGAACCCGTGAGTCAGGCGGCCGCCAACCAGCGCGCCGGCCGCTGCGGCCGTGTGGCCAACGGCATTTGTATTCGCCTGTACGACGAAAAGGACTTCACCAGTCGCCCGCGCTTTACGGACCCGGAAATCCTGCGTTCATCGCTGGCGGGCGTGATCCTGCGCATGAAGAGCCTGCACCTGGGGCAGGTGGACGACTTCCCCTTCATCGAAGCGCCGAGCAAGCGCGCCATCACCGACGGCTACCAGCTGCTGGCCGAACTCGGCGCAGTGGACGAGGCAAATGAGTTGACGCCCATCGGCAAGGAGCTCTCCCGCCTGCCGCTCGACCCCCGCGTGGGCCGCATGATTTTGGAGGCACGCCACCGCAACGCGCTGGACGAAGTGCTGATCATCGCCAGTGCGCTTTCCGTGCAGGACGTGCGCGACCGTCCGCTTGAAATGCAGGCCCAGGCCGACCAGCAACACGCCAAGTTCGACGACGAGAAAAGCGAATTCAGCGGCTACGTGCGTCTGTGGCACTGGATCCACGACGCGCGCGGTGGCGAGCACACCACCAGGAAATCGGGGTCGGATCCCGATTTGGCGAAGACAAACTCGGGCTCTGACCCCAATTCCCGATCTCCGGCCACTCACAAACTCAGCAACCGCCAATACGAGCAGCTGCTGCGCCAGAACTTCATCAACGTGCGTCGTGTGCGCGAGTGGCGCGACACGCACAGCCAGTTGCACACCGTGGTGGCCGAGCACGGCTGGAAGCTCAACACCCAGCCCGCCAGCTACGAGCAGCTGCACAAGTCCATGCTCGCGGGCCTGCTGGGTAACATCGGCTGCAAGCTCGAAGATGAAGAGGTGTACCTGGGCGCACGCGGCATCAAGTTCCACCGCCACCCGGGCGCGCACCTCAAGAAGAAGCCGGGCCGCTGGATCGTGGTGGCCGAGCTGGTCGAGACCACGCGCCTGTTCGGCCGCAGCATTGCCAACATCGAGCCGCAGTGGCTCGAAGAGGTCGGCGCGCACCTGCTGCGCAAGCAGCTGCTGGACCCGCATTGGGAAAAGAAATCCGCCGAGGCCGTGGCCTACGAACGCGCCACGCTCTACGGTCTGATGGTTTACAACGGCCGCCGCAAGCCCTACGGCCTGATCGACATGCACGGCGCGCGCGACATCTTCATCCGCCAGGGCCTGGTGGCAGGTGAGTGGGACACCAAGCTGCCCTTTGTGGCCGCCAACCTGCGCATGGTCGCCAAGGTCGAAGAGCTGGAACACAAATCGCGCCGCCAGGACGTGCTGGTGGACGACGAACTCATCTACGCCTACTACGACGCGCAGATCCCGCAAGACATTTACAACGGCCGCCTGATGGAGCCCTGGTGGCGTGAAGAGGCGCGCAGCAACCCCAAGTTTTTGCACCTCACACGCGAAGAGCTGATGCGCCACGAGGCGGCAGGCGTGACTACGCAGGCTTTCCCCAAGACCGTGCGCCTGGGCGGTGTGGACTGCGCCGCCACCTACCTGCACGAACCCGGCGACAGCCGCGATGGCGTCACCATCACCGTGCCGCTGTTTGTACTGAATCAGGTAAGTGAAGAGCGCTGCGAATGGCTGGTGCCCGGCATGCTCAAGGACAAAATCCAGGCCCTGCTCAAAAGTCTGCCACAACGCCCGCGCAGCCGCTTCGTGCCCTTGCCCGAAAGTGCGGCGCGCTTGGCTGAAGAGTTGAGTGCCCCCGAAGTCTTCGGCAATGGCTCTCTCACTGACGTGCTGCTGAAAAAAGTGCGCGACGAGACCAGCCTCGACGTCAAGCGCGCCGACTTCAAGCTCGACATGCTCAGCCCGCACCTGTTCATGAACCTGCGCGTGGTCGACGAACACGGCCGCCAACTCGGCATGGGCCGCAACCTCGGCGCACTCAAAGCTGACTGGGGCAGCAAAGCGCGAGGCGCTTTCCAGGCGCTGGCGCAACTGAAAGTGGCAACACCCGTCAATGCAAACTCCAGTGCCGTCATGGCGAGCGAAGCGAAGCCATCCATGGATCGCCACGGGGCCAAGCCCCTCGCGATGACGGGACATGAATTTGCTGAGTCGAATCCTTCATTTGTCATTGCGAGCGAAGCAAAGCAATCTTCAAGCGATAAGCGCTACACAGCGTGGTCCTTCGGCGAACTCCCCGAACTCATGGAGATCCGCAAAGGCGGCCAGACCTTGATTGGCTTCCCCGCCCTGGTCGACGTCGGTGACGCGGTCACCATCGAAGTCTTCGACGAACCCGAAGTGGCCGCCGCCAAACACCGCAAAGGCCTCTCGCGCTTGTTCGCCTTGCAGATCAAGGACGCGCTCAAGTACCTCGAAAAGAACATCCCCGACCTGCAAAAAATGTCGGTCGCCTTCATGGGCCTGGGCACCGCCGAAGAGCTCAAAACCCAGATCATCGAGGTCGCCATTGACCGCGCCTTTTTGCAAGACCCGCTGTCCACCGACGAGATGGCCTTCAAAAAACGCGTGGAGGAGGGTAGGGGCCGCCTCACACTCATCGCCAACGAAGTGGCCCGCCTGGCGGGCGTGATCCTGACCGAATACGCCACCGCTACCCGCAAGATCAAGGACACCAAGAATGCACCCGAGGCCACGGCGGATTGCACCCAGCAGCTGCAACGCCTCATGCCCAAAGCCTTCATCGCCGCCACCCCGTGGCCGCAGCTGCAGCACTTTGCGCGCTACCTGAAGGCCATCACCCTGCGCCTGGACAAAGTCCGCGCCGACCCCGCCCGCGATGCCCAGCGCCTGACCGAACTCAAAGCGCAAGAGCAGCGCTATTGGCGCCTGGTGGCCGAGCGCAAAGGCGCGCAAGACGCCCGCATGCTCGAATTCCGCTGGCTATTGGAGGAACTGCGCGTGAGCTTCTTCGCCCAGGAGCTGCGCACCCCGCAGCCGGTCAGCATCAAGCGGCTGGACAAGGCCTGGTCCCAGCTGACGTATTGAAGGGTGTCTTTGCTGCTTATTGCTTTTTTGACATCTTTTGTTTTGAGTCCAGATTTTGCAGCTGCTCACGCAACTGCTGCAGTTCTGCCTTGAAACCTTCGGCGTCCCCGTAGTCCACAAAGTGGTTGTAACGACTGTGGGCGTGGCGCACGCGGCGGGCGTGTTTGATGGGGCACCAGTACTGTTCGGTGCGGCTGGCAATCTCGGTAAAGTAGGCCGCCAGGCCATTGCCATACGAGCAGTAGGCGCAGTTGAGCTTTTCCAGCACGTTTAGATAGGCCAGGTGGGCACGGTCAAAGGTCCAGCAGTCCTTACGACGCACGCGCTCGATGCGGTAGAGCGGAAAGCACAGCCACTGGTAGATGGTGAGCGCTGCGTCCAGCACGAGCATAGGCACGATCATGCTGTAAATGATGGGGGCGCTGATGGCGTGTCGAAGATCGGCATGGGTGACGTATTTGAACAGGCTGGTTTTGAAGCGGCGCTGCTGCTCCAGCACCGCACGCTCGAAGTGGACGCGCTTGTTTTCAAAATCGGCCTCAAACGCATCGCGTCGTCGTTTGAGTTCGGCTTGCAGCTCTTCTTCGAGGGCGCTGATGCGCTCAAGAATGTCGTTCAGGGATGTGCTCATGCCCTGTAGTAAAGCACACCTGCCTAGTCAGTGCCGATTGCCGCAGGTGTTGGCCTCAGCGCAGGGTCATGAGGGGGATGTCTTTGGCCTGGGCCAGCGCGTCGATTTGCTTGCGGGTTTGACTGGCCAGAAATGCTGCAATCGCTTGGTGCAACGCTGGTTTGAACAAATCCTTGACGGGGTGTTTCAGTGTTATGCCTGCTGCATCGCACAGGCGTTGCGCAAAATGAGGCTCCAACGCGGCCATAGCGACTCGTCCGTTTTTGCAGGCATAGAGCCGATAACCTGCGTGGGCGCCGCCTACTGCGCCCTTTGGTGTGGTCATGCCCCATTGGCGGGGCAGGGCCAGCCATGCAGCTGCGCTGCTGAGGGCGACTTCGTGGCGCGTGCCTTTGCCGGTTGTTTTTTGCACCAACATCGCCTGCAAGGCAGCTTCGCTGGCCATGAGGGCACCGCCCATGTCGGCAAACAGGCTGGCGGGAAGATCCATCCCGGGCACCAGGTCCACCTCTGCTTGGTAGGTGAGGTCGTGACCGGGGATTTCGGCCAAGGGCCCGGGCGCACCGACCACTTCCACCAAGCTCAGCTGCGGGTAGCGCTTGTGGAGTACTTTCCAGCCCAAGCCCAGTTTGGTGAGAGCAGATGGCCTAAACGAAGTGAGCAAGATGTCTGTTTTCGCCAGCAGCTTGTGCATCGCGGCTTGACCCTTCGCGTCTTTCAGGTCCAAGCCGATTTGCTCAATGCCTTGGTGCAGCTGGGCGTAGCCTTCGGCGGTGTAGTGCTGCATCGGGTCGCCTGCGGGCGGGTTGACCTTGGTGCAGCGCGCGCCCATGTCGGCCAGGCGGCGCAAGGCCGCTGGGCCGGGCAGGTTCAGGGCAAGGCTGACAACGCGCGTGCCGCGCAGGGGCTTGGATGTGCTCATGCCACCGATTATCGGTCGCCAAAATCCAGGGGCAGACCCACGTAGTTTTCGGCCATGGTGCGCGAGCCGGCTTCGCTGTGGATCAGGTAGTCGAGCTCGGCTTCCTGGAACTTCTGGCCGATGTCACCGTTTTCCGGGAAGTGGTGCATCAGGCTGGTGAACCACCACGAGAAACGCTCGGCGCGCCAGATGCGGCGCAAGCAGCGTTCGGAATAGCTGTCGATGCCGGCTTCGGAGTTTTCCTTGTAGTACTCGATGATGGCGGTCGACAGGTACTTCACATCGGTGGCGGCCAGGTTCAGCCCCTTGGCGCCGGTGGGCGGCACGATGTGGCCGGCGTCCCCTGCCAGGAACATGCGGCCAAAGCGCATGGGTTCGGTCACAAAGCTGCGCAGCGGGGCGATGCTTTTCTCGATGCTAGGACCCGTCACCAGCTTGGCTCGGGCTTCGGGGTCGAGGCGGTTGCGCAGCTCTTCCCAGAAGGCCTCGTCGCTCCAGTCTTCGACTTTGTCGGTCAGCGGGACCTGCAGGTAGTAGCGACTGCGGGTGGCGCTTCGCTGCGAGCACAGGGCAAAACCACGTGGGCTGTTGGCGTAAATGAGTTCGTGATGAACGGGTGGGGTGTCCGACAACAGGCCCAGCCAGCCAAAGGGATAGACTTTTTCGTATTCGCGAATCTTGTCTTTGGGAGCGCTGGCGCGGCACACGCCGTGAAAGCCATCGCAGCCAGCGATGAAGTCACACTCGATGGTGTGGGTGACGCCATCTTTTTCGTAGGTGACTCGGGGCTTGGCGGTTTCAAATTCGTGCACCTGCACGTTGTGCGCTTCGTAGACCGTGGGCAGGCCCAGCTCGGTGCGAGCGTCCATCAGATCACGCGTCACCTCGGTCTGGCCGTAGACCATCACGTTCTTGCCGCTGGTGAGTTTGTTCATGTCGATGCGGTGACGTTCGCCGTTGAACAACAGGTCAAAGCCGCCGTGGATCAGGCCTTCCTTGTGCATGCGCTGGCCGACGCCGGCTTCGTCGAGCAGGTCAATACACACTTGCTCCAGCACACCGGCGCGGATGCGCGAGAGCACGTAGTCGCCGGTCTGGCGCTCGAGGATGATGGCGTCAATGCCGGCTTTGTAGAGCAGCTGGCCCAGCAACAAGCCGGAGGGGCCGGCGCCGATGATGGCAACCTGGGTACGTGTGGATTTGGTCATGAGGCGTCTCCTGCGCGTTATGTTCAAAAGCGATGGGTCAAGCTTAGGCAAAGAGAGCTTTGATGGCGGGCTATGGGTGCAGGTAATGTGCGATGATCGATATGATTGCGCGATGTTCGCGCAAATTGATGGAGCTCAAACTGCAAATGACGATTGCCAAAGCAGACTACATCGAAGGCTTGGCCAAGGGTCTTGCGGTGCTGGAGGCGTTCGATACCGAGCGCCAGCGCCTGAACGCCACACTTGCCGCGCAGCGCACGGGCATCACCCGAGCAGCAGCAAGGCGGCACTTGCTGACCCTGGCCGAGCTGGGTTACCTGGAAAGCGATGGTTCGCATTACTGGTTGTCTGCACGGGTGTTGCGCTTTGCGGGTAGTTACATGGCGACCTCACGCTTGCCGCGCACCTTGCAGCCCACCCTTAACCGTCTGGCTGCGCAAACCGAGGCTTCTTTTTCTGCGGTGGTGCTCGATGGTGGCGATGGCGTCATCGTCGCACGCAGCGCCGGTTCGCTCGAGCCGGTACGTCATATCGCTCATGGGCTGCACCTGGGCGCACGGTTGCCGGCGCACGCTACATCTACTGGACGTGTGTTGCTGGCCAATTTACCCAAGGACGAATTCGCACAATGGCTCAAGGGGCGTGAGCTCGCACGCATCACCCCAGAGACCGAAGTGGGGGTGACAATTTTCCGTAAATTGATTGACCAAGTGCGCAAGGACGACCACTGCCTGGCTCGCCAAGTCCATGAGTTGGGGATTCATGCCTTGGCGGTGCCGCTGCGCAATATGCAGGGTCAGACGCTTGCAGCGCTCAATGTGGTGGGCACTGCCGAGCAATTGAGTGATGCTGCTGTACAGCGCAAGTGGTTGCCGTTGTTGCTGGAGGCGGCCAGGGAGTTGCGGCCGCTTTTATAAGGGTGGCCTGTCCGGAGGGAATCGAACCCCCGACCGTCTGCTTAGAAGGCAGATGCTCTATCCAACTGAGCTACGGACAGATCAGAAGCACAAACCAGAGACACAAAAGGCCCTGAAAGGGCCTTTGATGTCTGGAAATGGTCGGAGCGGCGGGATTCGAACTCGCGACCCTCTGCTCCCAAAGCAGATGCGCTACCAGGCTGCGCTACGCTCCGACATGCGTGATTCTACCCGGTAAACAGGCCAAAAAAGCCGACTTCAGCGTTGTTGATGCTGTCCGGCGCCAAACAAATGGTGGCGCGCCTTGTCATCCGTCAAGGGTTTTCGGGCATCGGCCAGCACCTGTACGCCGCGTTTGACAGCAGGGCGTGCATCCACGCGGTCAAACCAGGCCTTGAGGGCCGGGTAGTCGGCCCAGTCGATGCCCTGGTTTTGCCAGCTGCGCAGCCAGGGGAAGATGGCAATGTCGGCAATGCTGTAGCTTTTGCCACCGATCCAGGGGCTGGACTCCAGCCGTTTGTTCATGACGCCGTACACACGTTTGGCCTCGTTGGTATAGCGGTCAATGGCATAGCCAATTTTTTCGGGGGCATAGATGCGAAAGTGGTGGGCCTGGCCCAGCATGGGACCCACGCCGCCCATCTGGAACATGAGCCATTGCAGCACCTCGTACTTGGCGCGGTCGCTCTTGGGCAGAAATTTACCGGTCTTGGCGGCCAGGTAGGTGAGGATGGCGCCCGACTCGAACAGGGAAATCGGTTTGCCGTCCGGCCCCTCGCTGTCCACGATGGCCGGGATTTTGTTGTTGGGGCTGATCTTCAAAAAATCGGACTGAAACTGGTCGCCGGTACCAATGTTGATGGGGTGCACGCGGTAGGGCAGGCGGCACTCTTCGAGCATGATGTGCACTTTGTGCCCGTTGGGTGTGGGCCAGGAATACAGGTCGATCATGGTTGTGTCTTTCAGCAGCCGCGGGTGACGGGCATTTCGGTTTCAACAGGTTTGAGCAGGTGCTTGGCCAGCTCCAGTTTGGCCAGCGAGTTGCGGTGGACTTCGTCTGGGCCATCGGCCAGGCGCAGTGTACGCTGGTTGGCCCACGAGTAGGCCAGCGGAAAGTCTTGCGATACGCCCGCGCCGCCGTGCGCCTGGATGGCCCAGTCAATGACTTGACCGGCCATGATGGGGGCCACGATCTTGATCATGGCGATTTCTGCGCGGGCGCCTTTGTTGCC
>CAZPTM010000066.1:0-8265 GCA_964589665.1 uncultured Limnohabitans sp.
CCAAGAAAAAAGACGGCACCGAAGACCTCAAGATCCTGCCCGAGTGCACCTTGCCCCTGACGGGCAAAGGCGTGGTGGACCGCATCATCACCGACCTGGGGGTGATGGACGTGACGCCCAAGGGTCTGCAGGTGGTGGAGCTGGCCGAAGGTGTGACGCCCGAGTTCATCCAGTCCAAAACCGGGGTCAAACTGATTTTCTGACCGTTTGGGTGGTCCGGCCCTTGTTGGGGTGGACGGCTCATAAACGCCTGATGTGCTTGCAGTACATCAGGCGTTTTGCATTTCCGCAAATGCTTTCGTGTTTACGGATTCTTTACGCGAAGGCGACAGGTTCTGTCATCCAAAGTGCGTGCGAATTTTTCATAATATGGAGGCCTGATTTTTATAAAAAACTCGATATGAACAAATCCTTGCGTTGGATGAGCTTGGCCGCTGTTGTGGCCTCCGGTTCCTTGGCTATGGTTGCCTGTGGCAACAAAGAGCCCGATACGGCAAAACCTGCCGCAACTGCCGAGGGCAAACCTGCCGGCGGACAAGGCTCAGGGCAAGGCGGGGGGCAGGGCGTGCCCGTCACGACGCAAGAGGCGGTTGAAAAACCGTTTGATGTCGTGCTTGAAGCTGCAGGTACCGTGGCTCCCGTTGCCATGGTGGATATTCGCCCGCAGATGAGCGGCGTGATTCGCCAGGTGCACGTCAAAGAGGGGCAGATGGTCAAAGCCGGCCAATTGCTGTTCACACTGGATACGCAATTGGACCAGGCCAATCTGGCCAAGGCGCAGGCCCAGTTGCTCAAGGACCAGGCAGCTTTGGCCGATGCTCAGCGTCAGTTCAAACGTGCGCAGGAGTTGGTGGCGCAAAACTTCATGTCGCGCGGCGCGGCCGACACAGCCCAGGCTAATGTGGAAAGCCTGCAAGCAGTGGTCAATGCCGACCGTGCCGCAGTCGATGCAGCCAAGGTCCCGCTCTCTTACGGTCAGGTCCGCGCTGCAGCCAGCGGCCGCTTGGGTGGTGTGCCCGTGTTTGTGGGCTCGGTGGTCAAGGTCAATGACACTTCACTGGGTACCATCGTCCAGACCGACCCGGTCGACGTGGCTTTCAGCGTGCCTCAGGACAGCCTGCCCGCATTGTTGGCGCGTTTGAACAAGACCGAAACCCCCGAAGTGGAAGTCGCGCTTGGCCAGGGAGGCAAGTCCGTCACTGGCAAACTGACTTTTGTGGACAACGCTGTTGACGCAGCCACCGGCACCGTCAAAGTCAAGGCTCGTGTGAGTAATGCGCAAGCTCAGCTCTGGCCCGGACAGTTTGTGCGCGTACGGTTGCAGACGCAGCATCTGGACAAAGCTGTTGTGGTCCCCGCGCAATCGTTGGTGCAAAACCCCAAAGGTACGGCGGTATTCGTGGTGCGTGAAGGCAAGGCCAATGTGCAGCCCGTCAAGGTGTTGGCGGTGCAGGCTGATATGGCGGCGGTCAGCGGTCTGGAGCCGGGCAGCAAAGTGGTAGTTGATGGACGCCAGAATGTGCGACCCAATGCGCCGGTGAGCGAAGCCAAACCGGGTTCTGACAAGCCACGCGCCGAGAAAAAGTCATGAACCTCTCAGAACTCTTCATACGCCGTCCCGTCATGACGGTGTTGCTCAATCTTGGCATCTTGCTGGCAGGGGTGTTGGGGTATCGATCTATCCCTGTCTCGGCTTTGCCCAGCTATGACACGCCAGTGATCAACGTCTCAGCCAATTTGCCTGGCGCAAGTCCCGAGACCATGGCTTCTTCAGTTGCGCTGGCGCTAGAAAAGCAATTTCAGCAAATCCCGGGGTTGGCGCAAATGAGCTCGACCAGCACCACCGGCAGCACCTCATTGACGCTGGAGTTTGCCGAAGGCAAGAGCATGGATGGCGCTGCTCTGGATGTGCAGGCTGCTTTGTTGCGTGCGCAGCGCACCTTGCCGACAGAGATGACGCAGCCGCCGTCTTACCGCAAGGTTAACCCGGCCGATGCGCCGGTGTTGATTGCAGCCATGACGTCCGATGCGCTGTCGCTGACCGAGATGCAGGATTACGCCGAACACCTGATTGTGCCCACGCTGTCCATGATTGACGGTGTGGCGCAGGTCAACGTCTATGGCTCCAAACGTTTTGCGGTGCGAGTGCGCGTCAATCCCGCCGCATTGGCTGCCCGCAACATGGCCATTGAAGATGTGTCCAGGGCCCTGGCTGCAGCCAATTCAAATACACCCTTGGGCTCGCTCGATGGTGATCGACAAACTCTGACCGTGGTGGCCAACGAACAGTTGCGCAACGCTGCCGAGTTTGCCAACCTGATCGTGGCCACGCGTAACGGTGCCACAGTGCGTTTGCGCGATGTGGCCAATGTGCAAGACAGTCTGGAAAATGTCAGAACCTATGGCAACTTTGACGGCATTCCTTCCATCGTGCTGGCGGTGCAACGCCAACCAGATGCCAATACGGTCAAGGTTGTAGATGGGGTTCGAAAGGCACTGGCGCAAATGGGGGACCAGTTGCCCAGCTCCCTGCAAGTGACGCCCTTCATTGATCGCTCTGTATCGGTGCGCGAGGCCATGCATGATGTCACGCTGACCCTGCTGGGCACCATTGTGCTTGTGGTGCTGGTGATCTATCTGTTCCTGCGTCGCGTGGTGGCCACGGTGATTCCGACGTTGTCCTTGCCCGTTTCGTTGCTCGGTGCCGTGGCGCTTTTGTGGGGCATGAGCTACAGCCTGGACAATATTTCGCTGTTAGGTCTGACGCTGGCCGTAGGTCTAGTGGTAGACGATGCCATCGTGATGCTGGAAAACATCATGCGCCACATTGAGGAGGGCGAGAAGCCCTTCGCTGCTGCGCTCAAGGGCTCGCGCGAGGTGGGCTTCACCATCATCTCGATTTCCACTTCGCTGATCGCGGTGTTTATCCCGATCTTTTTCATGCCTGGCGTCATTGGCTTGTTGTTCCACGAATTTGCCGTGGTGGTGGGTTTGGCGATTGTGGTGTCGGCTTTTGTATCGCTCACGTTGGTGCCCATGCTGGCAAGTCGTTTCCTGAAAGTTGAAGACGGACAGCACGCCAACGAAAACCGAATCGTTACCGCCTTTGAGCATGGCTTTGAGGCCACACTTGCCGCATACACCCGTGTCCTCGATTGGGCCTTGGCACACCGAAAAGTGGTGCTGGGCGTGGCGCTGGCTACGTTTGCTGCGACAGCTGGCTTGTTCATGGTGATCCCTAAAGGTTTTTTTCCGCAGGAAGACATTGGTCAGATTTCTGTGTCTACAGAAGCTGCGCAGGATGTGTCGTTTCAAGAACTGGTGCGTTTGCAAAACCAAGCCTCTGAGATCATCCGCAAGGACCCAGCGGTGGACAAAGTCACCTCTTTTGCTGGAGCTGGCGGAACCCAGAACTCTGGGCGCATGTTCATCTCGCTCAAAGACCGCGCAGAGCGCCCGGATGTGAGCAAGGTGATCAACCGTTTGCGGGGTAAGTTGCGTGCGGTGCCTGGGTTGCGTGTGTTCATGCGTCCAGTGCAGAACCTGCAGCTGGGTGGCCGCATGAGCAAGGCGCAGTACCAATACATTTTGCAAAGCGTTCAAGCTGATGCCCTGTACGGCTGGTCAGACAAGTTGGTTCAGCGCATGCGTACCAACACCATGTTCCAGGATGTGAACACCGATGTACAGATGCGCGGTTTGCAAGCCACGATCAACGTGGACCGAGACAGGGCTAATGCGCTTGGGGTGACCCAGGAAGCTGTTCGCTCTACGTTGTACAGCGCTTTTGGCCAGCGGCAGGTGGCAACCATTTATTTGCCTACCGACAGCTACCGCGTCATCCTGGAGGTCGACCCGGCGTTGAAAAAGGACGAATCAGCGCTCAACACCTTGTTTGTGCGTTCCAGCACAGGCGCCTTGGTGCCCTTGTCGGCTGTGGCCACGGTCAGGCGCACGGTAGGGCCCTCGGCCATCAACCACGTGGGACAGCTGCAAGCCGTGACGATCTCTTTCAACCTGGCCCCAGGTGTGGCGCTCGGCGATGCCACCAACGAGCTGGAAAAAATGGGCGAAACCATTGGTTTGCCTCCTTCCATCATCCGCAGCTACGGCGGCGATGCGGCCGTGTTCAAGAACTCGCAGGGTAACCAGGTGGTGCTGATTTTGGGCGCATTGCTGGTGATCTATGTGCTCCTGGGCGTGCTCTACGAGAGCTACATCCACCCCATTACCATCCTGGCGGGCTTGCCTTCTGCTGCGGTGGGCGCGTTGCTGACGTTGATGATGTTCAAGCAGGACCTGACCTTGATCGCCACCATCGGCATCTTGCTGCTGATTGGCATCGTCAAGAAAAACGCCATCATGATGATCGACTTTGCGCTGGACCAACAGCGTCACCATGGCATGGACCCTACGCATGCGATTCGTCAGGCGTGCATTTTGCGTTTTCGTCCGATCATGATGACCACGCTGGCGGCGCTGATGGGTGCTTTGCCGATCGCACTGGGCATTGGCGCTGGGGCCGAGTTACGCCAGCCGCTGGGCTTGGCGGTGGTGGGGGGCTTGATCTTCTCGCAGGCCGTGACGCTGTTCATCACCCCGGTGATTTACCTGGCGCTGGACCGCTTCAGCGGGACGGGTCCGGACATGCGGCCGGAGAACGCCGGTTGACCTTCTGCCAGCAGTGCATCAGCTTACGGACGGGCACAGGCCCACATCAGCGTGATGCCCCCGTCCGAGGCTAGCCAGTGCGACATGGGCTGGCATTGCCCATCTGCACACAAGGTGTAATCGCTGGTGTAGGGAGAACGGGTCAGACGCAAGGCGGACGGTAAGGTGCCTTGTGGCGTGTACTCGTACCAGCCCTTAACCAGCTTTGCATCCTCGGGCGGCTCCATGCCTGCACCCGATCCGCGCACGCGGGCATGGTCAAGACTCAGGCGTGGATGACCTTTTGCTGATAACTGTACTGTGTAGTCTTCTTCCCAACGGATTTTTTCAATCGAGTGTGTCCAGGCCAGCGTGAAGTGTTGACCAGGGAGGAAAACCTGTGCCGCAGCATCGGCAGGAGGGTAGGCCGCGCTTTGAGCGGCCAAGGCCAGGCACAGGCCAGCGTTGAGCAGGGTGCTCAAAGTGCGCGGCGCTGGCGCCAGAAGTGCCAGACCAGCAAAGCTGCCACAGCGCCCAAGCCTGCTTCGTCCGTGATGGGGTAGGCCACGACCAGCAAGCTGGCAGCAGCAATAGCCCAAATACGCTCGAACAAGTTCAAGGGACCCTTGAGGAAACCAATCGCACCGGCACCCCACATGCCAATGGCGACCACTGCTTTGAAGACCACCCAGACAACGGCCCATGGGTTGTCGGTTTGTAGCATCAGGGCAGGGCTGTACACCGCCATGAACGGAACCACAAACCCGGCCACTGCAATGCGCATGGCCTGCATACCAATCTTCAAGCCTGTCTCGCGGGCGATGGGTGCGGCCGCAAACGCGGCCAAAGCAACGGGAGGCGTGAGGTCGGCCATGATGCCGAAATAAAACACGTACATGTGTGACACGATCAGCGGCACCCCCAGCTTGAGCAGCACCGGAGCGGCCAGGGAACTGGTGATGATGTAGTTGGGAATGGTTGGAATACCCATACCCAGCACCAGGCAGGTGAGCATGGTCAGCACCAGTGCCAGCAGCAGGTTGTCTTGGCCAATGGCGATGATCTGGCCCCCCATTTCTGCAGCGACGCCAGTCAAGTTGATGACACCGATGATCACGCCTACCAAGGCGCACGCAATAGCTACGGGTAGCGCGTGGCGAGCGCCATCGACCAGTGCGCGGACAGCCAGTTGCCTGGCGTCAGTGCCAAGACGCCACATCCATGTGAGCACGACCAAAACGGCCGTGGTGATGAAGAACGACAACATGCCTATCTTGGCGAAGCTGCTGCAGGCCAGCGCGAGCAAAACCCAGAACAACACCCGTCGCGGGGTGCCCCGAATGCCTTGCACTAAGGCGGCCCCAAAAATCAGGATCACTGTCAAAGCCAGGCCTACCGAGCCGGAGAACAAGGGGGTGTAGCCGGAGAACAGAAGACTGACCAACCCGGCCAGCGGCAAAATCAAATACCAGCGCAGACGCACGGCAGTCCAAGGGTTGGGGCACTCTTCTTTGGGCAGGCCCATAAGGCCTTTGCGGCCAGCTTCGAGGTGCACCATCCAGAAGGCTGTCAGGAAATACAAAATGGCCGGAATGAGTGCGGCTTTGACGATTTCGACATAAGGCACATCAATGGTTTCAGCCATGATGAAAGCCACAGCGCCCATGACTGGCGGCATGATCTGCCCACCCATGCTGGCGGTGGCTTCAACGCCGCCAGCAAACGCAGAGCTGTAGCCAAAGCGTTTCATCAGCGGAATGGTGAACTGGCCGGTGGTGACCACATTGGCTACACCCGAGCCATTGATAGTGCCCATGAGGCCTGATGAAATGACAGAAACTTTGGCAGGGCCACCACGCGTGTGTCCCACAGTTCCCATGGCCAGATCGTTAAACAGGTTAATCATGCCCGCTTGTTCCAAAAAGGCACCAAACAGGATGAACAAGAAAATATAGGTTGATGAAACGTAAGTAGGTGTACCGTAAATGCCCTCGGTGCCAAAACTCATCTGGCTCAGGATCTGGTCCAGGCCATAGCCACGGTGGGCCAAGGCGCCAGGCATGTGCTGGCCCCACACCGCATAGGCCAGAAAAACCGCACACACCAGCGGCAAGCCCCAGCCCATGACGCGACGTGCCGCTTCGAACACCAGTGCCAGCAGCAATGATCCAACCCACCAGTCGGCGCCCACAATCTCACCGGCGCGAAGGGTCAGGTCGGCTTCAAACACCCATTGGTACAGGCCTGTGGCAAAGCCGGCCAGCCCGATCAACCAGCCCAATGCCAAGCCAAACCGACGAAGACTGCTGCGTGCGGATTCAAAAGGGGGGTAGAGCGTGTAGATCAGCAGCAGCACAAAGCCCACATGCAGGGCGCGCACCACTTGGCTGGACAGGGGCTGGTAGGCGGCCATCCATATCTGGAAAGCCGAGAACGCAATCGCGATGTAGAACAGGGGGCCCCGAAGGGTCGTTTTGTGTGAGGCAGCGGTGTCGCTCATGACGGTACTTCTGTGTGCGGACAAAACGACCCTTGCAGGGCAGGGCCTGGCAAAGACTTACTTGATCAGGCCGGCTTCTTTGTAAAAGCGCTCGGCGCCCGGGTGCAGAGGCACGGGCATACCTTTGATGGCATTTTCAAGTTTGATGGCCTTGGCAGCGTTGTGCGCAGCATGCAGCGTGTCCAGATTGCCATACAGCTGTTTGGCCATTTGATAGGCCAGATCGTCAGAAACGCCGCTGTGAGTGATCAGGAAGTTGGGGATTGCGCAGGTGGCTACATCAGCCGTCTGGCCGGTGTAGGTGTTGGCGGGAATGGTGGCAGGCTGATAAGCCGCATCGCCTACTTTGGCAATCACGTCGGCGCCAATGGGCACGATCACGATCTTGATAGCGGTAGACAGGTCACGAATCGATGCCACACCCAGACCGGCTGACTGCAATGTGGCGTCCAGCTGGCGGTTTTTCATGAGTTCGACCGACTCGCCAAAGGGCAGGTACTCGACCTTGCCCAGATCGCTGTAGCTCAGTCCGGCGGCCTTGAGCAGTGCGCGGGCGTTGAGCTCGGTGCCAGATTTGGCGGCGCCCACTGATACGCGCTTACCTTTGAGGTCAGCAATGGTTTTGATACCCGAATCGGCACTTGCCACGATCTGGATGTAGTTGTTGTAGGTCGCGGACAGGCCACGCAGCTTGGAGAGCTTTTGCTTGAAGCCGGCTTCTTCGACACCGTTCCAGGCGTTGGAGACCGAGTCGGCCAGTGCAAAAGCGACTTCGCCACGACCAGCTTGCAGCAGATTAAGGTTTTCGGCCGAGGCTTTGGTGACCTGGGCGGTGGCGCGCACGTTGGGAATGGTCTTGCCGTAAATCTGTGAAACGGCAACACCCAGTGGGTAATACACGCCGCTTTGCCCACCGGTGAGCACGTTGACGAATTGTTGTTGAGCAGTTGCCGCCCCCGAAATCAGGGCGGCGCCCAGGCCCAGGGCCAAGGTCATTTTGCGGATAAGGCGCATGTTTGTCTCCTTCATGTCGCGCGTTGGAAAAAGCGTGAAATGTCATCCTAACGTAAGGCGCGCCCTCTGAGGCATGGGGTGGGTATGTCCTGATGTCTCGG
>CAZPTM010000067.1:0-1363 GCA_964589665.1 uncultured Limnohabitans sp.
TGTAACGCTGACTTTCCTCGTCGTACTCGAACATCGGGAAATCCACCACCCACATCGGTGCCCAGCGGTCTTCGAACAGGCCATTTTTCTTGCCGAATTCGCTGTGACCGATCTTGATGCGTAAAGCGCCGATGGCGTCGTTGACAACCTTGGCCTTGTCGGCGCCGAAGAAAATCAGGTCACCGTTTTGCGCACCCGAACGCTCCAGCACCGCGTTGAGCGCCGCATCGTGGATGTTCTTGACGATGGGCGACTGCAGACCGTCGCGGCCTTTGGACAGATCGTTGACGCGAATATAGGCCAGTCCCTTGGCACCATAAATTTTGACGAACTCGGTGTAGGCGTCGATCTCGCCACGGCTGATGCCCCCGCCTTCGACCGAACCATTGGGCACGCGCAGGGCCACCACGCGGCCCCCCTTCATGTTGGCGGCGCCAGAGAACACCTTGAAGTCGACATCAGTCATCACGTCGGTAACTTCGGTGAACTGCAGCTTCACACGCAGATCAGGTTTGTCCGAGCCGTACAGGTGCATGGCGTCCTGGTAAGTCATGACCGGGAACTCGCCCAGGTCCACGCCAATGGTGTTCTGGAAGACGCGCTTGATCATGCCCTGGAACATGTCGCGAATGTCTTCTTCGGTCAGGAAGGAGGTTTCGATATCGATCTGGGTGAATTCGGGCTGGCGGTCGGCGCGCAGGTCTTCGTCGCGGAAGCACTTGGTGATTTGGTAGTAACGGTCATAACCGGCCACCATCAAGAGCTGCTTGAACAACTGGGGCGACTGGGGCAAGGCAAAAAACTGACCATCGTGCACACGGCTGGGCACCAGGTAGTCGCGGGCGCCTTCGGGCGTGCTCTTGGTGAGCATCGGCGTTTCAATGTCGATGAAGCCGTTTTCGTCGAGGTACTTGCGCACTTCCATTGCCACCTTGTAGCGCAGCATCAGGTTGTTTTGCATGTAGGGGCGACGCAGGTCCAGCACGCGGTGCGTGAGGCGGGTCGTCTCCGACAGGTTCTCGTCGTCAAGCAGGAAGGGGGGCGTCACCGACGGGTTGAGCACCGTCATTTCGTGGCACAGCACTTCGATCTTGCCGCTCTTGAGGTTGTCATTGGTCGTGCCTTCGGGACGGGCACGCACCAGACCTTTGATCTGCACGCAGAACTCGTTGCGAAGTTCCTCGGCCACCTTGAAGGTGTCGGCGCGGTCGGGGTCGCAGACCACCTGCACATAGCCTTCACGGTCACGAAGGTCCACAAAGATCACGCCCCCGTGGTCACGGCGGCGGTTGACCCAGCCACACAGCGTGACCGTTTGGCCCAACTGGGCTTCGGTCACAAGACCACAGTAAGTTGAACGCAT
>CAZPTM010000067.1:1463-8258 GCA_964589665.1 uncultured Limnohabitans sp.
CAGCGCCTTGGAAAACGCGTTGCCGCTGCCTGAGAACAGCGTGTCTGAGACCTGCTTGACGCTGGTGTAGATGCTGCGCACCACCGGAATGCGGTTCATCAGACGGTCCCACTGGCGCACCGCCCACTGGCCAAAAATATTGGTTACGAACACACCCGTGAGCAAAATGACCAACACCACCACCAATACCCCAAGTCCCGGGGCATTGGCAATCGAGGCCAGCGTGGCCTGCCCGGGAAATACTGCATTCGAGGCCGTCAGGACATTGCGAAAGATGCCGTCCAGCAAACCGTACAGCCAGGTGACCACCCAAACCGTGATGGCCATA
The DNA here is from genome assembly GCA_964589665.1 of uncultured Limnohabitans sp. Classification (GTDB taxonomy): domain Bacteria; phylum Pseudomonadota; class Gammaproteobacteria; order Burkholderiales; family Burkholderiaceae_C; genus Limnohabitans_A. The sequence goes on from CAZPTM010000067.1 coordinate 1,792, forward strand.
GGCAACCACACCAGCAAACCTGTGATGAAGTATTGGCGCAAATGACGGCTCATGAGGGGCTCAGCTCGCAGAAGGGTGGCAAGCACAACCACCACCGCAACCTGCAGCGGGGGCGGCTGCGCTCTCAGTAGCGGCAGTTGCCGCTGCTGCACCAGCCGCTGCCGCAGGTGCCGATGTCCCACCCGCACCGCTGGTACTGCCACGGAAATCAGTGGCATACCAACCCGAGCCCTTGAGCTGGAAACCCGCCGCCGTCAACTGCTTGCTGAACGTAGGTTTACCGCAGGCTGGACACTGAGACAGCGGCGCGTCTGAAATCTTTTGCAGTACGTCCTTGGCGTGACCGCAGGACTCACACTTGTAGGCGTAGATGGGCATGATGACGTGGGCGTCGAATTTGTTGCAAAGTTGCCTATTGTAATTGCTCGTCCCCTTGAAAACAGGGGCTTCTTATACAATCCACAACTGCGCTGCTAGACGCAGGCTTGTTTTTTTAATTCTTTGGAAAGCGCCCCAATGAACAAACGCATTCTCTCCATCGCCCTGTGTGCACTGGCCCTGGCCGCATGTGGCAAAAAAGAAGCGGAGCCCCAAGCCCAAGCTCCCGCACAAGCCGCGCCTGCCAACACCGAAGAAAAAGTGCTCAACGTCTACAACTGGCCCGACTACATTGCCCAGGACATGATTGCCAACTTCGAAAAAGAAACCGGCATCAAGGTCAACTACCAGACGTTTGAAAACAATGAAGCCCTCCAAGCCAAGCTGATCGCAGGCAATTCGGGCTACGACATCGTGGTGCCGGGCGCTGTGTTTGCCAAGTCACAAATCGAAGCCGGCCTGTTGCGCAAGCTCGACAAGGCCCAAATTCCCAACTTGACCAATCTGGACCCGGCCATCATGGCCAAGCTCGACAAGGTCGACCCAGGCAATGCGCACATCATTCCTTGGGCTTGGAGCTTCACTACCGTGGGCATCAATAAAGGCAAAGTTGCCAAAGCCCTGGGTAGCACGCCCATGCCTGACAATGCCTGGGACCTGGTCTTCAACCCCACTTACACCAGCAAGCTCAAGTCCTGCGGCATTGCCTACCTGGATTCGCCCACCGAAGTGCTGCCACCAGCCCTTCACTACATCGGCAAGGACGCTTACTCGGCTGACGCCGCAGACCACAAGGCCGCAGGTGAGATGCTGGCCAAAGTCCGCAAGGACATCCGGCTGTTCTCCAGCACCATGATTGACGACCTGGCTGGTGGCAAAGCCTGCGTGGCCTTGGGCTGGGCTGGCGACATCAACATCGCCGCTACCCGCGCCATGGAAAATAAGAGTGGCCAGGAAATCCAGGCCCTGCTGCCCTCCGCTGGTGGTTTGCTGTTCTTTGACAATCTGGCCATTCCCAAGGATGCCAAACACCCCAACAACGCGATGGCTTTCATCAACTACTTCCTCAAGCCGGAAGTATCCGCCTCTCTGACCAACGAACTGAGCTATGCCACGGCCAACAAGGCCAGCGTAGCCCACGTGACACCGGAAGTAGCCAAGAATCCCGCTGTGTTCCTGGACGAAGCCGCCCTGAAAGTGGCCGTATCGCCCTCGAGCCTGTCCAATGCCACCCGCGAGTCCATGACCGCGGTCTACACGGCATTCAAGAAAGGCAAGTAAGCCTAGCGCTCACTACACCTTCCCACCAAAGGCTGTGCACTGATGTGCACGGCCTTTTGTTTTAAGGACATCACCGGACATGACTTCATCTGCCACGGCTTCACAAGGTTTTTTACGTATTGACGGCTTGAGCAAACGCTTTGACAGCGTGCTTGCCGTTGATAACGTTTCCCTGGAAATCCCCAAAGGTGAAATCTTTGCCCTGCTGGGTAGTTCGGGCTGCGGGAAGTCGACTCTGTTGCGCATGCTCGCTGGTTTTGAGACTCCCACAGAAGGACGCATCTTTCTGGGTGCGCAAGACATAACGGATTTGCCAGCGTACGAGCGTCCCATCAACATGATGTTTCAGTCGTATGCACTGTTTCCTCACCTGAGCGTTTGGGACAACATCGCCTTCGGTCTCAAGCGCATGGGCATGCCCAAGGATATGCTCGCTGAACGTGTGGACAAAATGCTGGACCTGGTTCAGCTGCGTACCTTCGCCTCACGCAAGCCCGCTCAGTTGTCGGGTGGGCAGCAGCAACGCGTGGCCCTGGCCCGTAGTCTGGCGCGCAATCCGCAAATGCTGTTGCTCGACGAGCCCTTGGGCGCACTGGACAAGAAGCTGCGCGAACAAACCCAGTTTGAGTTGGTCAACATCATTGAGTCCGTCGGCGTGACCTGTGTGATGGTCACCCACGATCAGGAAGAGGCCATGACCATGGCCTCGCGCATCGCGGTGATGAGTCAAGGGCGCATTCTGCAATTGGGCACGCCGACCGAAATCTACGAAACACCCAACTGCCGTTTTGTGGCGGACTTTATCGGCAACGTCAATTTGCTCGAAGGCACCCTGACGACAGACCAGATTGGTCACAGCGAGATCACGACCGCACAAGGGGTGGTCCAAATTGGTCACGGCATTTCCGGGCAGCTGGGCATGCATTTGGCCGCCGGCATCCGCCCCGAAAAAGTCAGCATCGCCCTGACCGCCCCTGCGCAAGCGCACAACGTGGTGCGCGGCGTGGTCAAGGAAATTGCCTACATGGGCAGCTACAGCACCTTTGTGGTGGAGCTGCACGACGGCTACATCCTGCGTGCCACACAGGCCAACCGTAGCCGCAACCACGAAGACGACATCAGCTGGGGCCAGGAGGTGCACTGTTGGTGGGATGCAGACGCCGTGGTGGTGTTGCAGTCATGAGTGCACTGACCCGCATGTGGACCCAGTGGCTGCGCCCCGGTCACCGTTCGGTCATTGGTGTTCCTTACCTGTGGTTGTTGTTTTTCTTTGCAGTACCTTTTGCCATATTGCTGCGCATCAGCGTTACCGATATGGGCGACCAGCTCAACCCGTTTGCAGATATCCTGCATAACCATGATGGCCGTTGGCGACTGATCCTCAAGTTAAGCAACTATTTTTCTCTGTTTCAGGACGATGATGGCGTGCTTGGCAGCACGCTCTACACCGAGGCTTACTGGCTGTCCATTCGCTATGCCTTCTGGACCACGGTGTCTTGCCTGTTTCTGGGCTACCCGTTTGCCTATTTCATGTCCAAGGCTCCCGAGTCACGCCGCCCTTTGCTATTGCTGATGGTCATGTTGCCTTTTTGGACATCATTTCTGCTGCGCGTGTATGCCTGGAAAGGCATCCTGGCCGATCAGGGCATCATCAACAATGCCATGATGGCGCTGGGCTTGATTCAGGAGCCTATCCAGATGCTCTACACCGATGTTTCCATGCTGGTAGGCATGACCTATGTGTACCTGCCCTTCATGGTGTTGCCTCTTTACGCCACCTTGATCAAGATTGACCAGCGCCTGATCGAGGCCGCCTACGATTTGGGTACAACCCCATGGAAAGCCTTCTGGCTGGTCACCGTACCCTTAAGCAAGGCCGGTATCGTAGCTGGCTCCATGCTGGTGTTCATACCTTGTCTGGGTGAGTTCGTGATTCCATCACTCCTGGGCGGCGCCGAAAACATCATGATCGGCCGTGTGGTCTGGGACGAAATGTTCAGCAGCAACAACTGGCCGCGTGCCAGTGCGCTGGCGATCCTCATGATCGTTTTGGTGGTCATGCCTCTGGCTTGGTACAACTTCCGCGTCAACCAGCAGGCACTGCGGGAGAGCGGCCAATGAGCTGGCTTCATAGGCACCTGGGCAAGTTGTGGATGAGTGTCATCTACGCTTTTTTATACGCCCCACTTGTTTTTCTGGTGGTGTTCTCCTTCAACAGCACCCGCCAGGACAGTGTCTTCACTGGCTTTTCCCTACGTTGGTATGAAGCGCTCACTCGCGACTCACGGATTGCCGAAGGTTTTTTCCTGTCCCTGAAAGTCGCGCTGACCAGCGCCAGCATTGCGGTAGTTTTGGGCACTTTCGCAGCATATGTGCTGGTGCGCTATGCGCGATTCAAGGGTCGCGCCTTGTTCACTGCCATGGTCAATGCACCGCTGGTCATGCCCGAGGTGATCATAGGCCTGTCCTTGCTACTTCTGTTTGTAGGTATCCAGCGGGTCATGGGATGGCCCGAACGCGGCACCTTGACGATTGTTCTTGGCCACGCCTTGCTGGGCATGGCTTACGCCACGGTGGTCATCCAGGCACGCCTCAAAGAAATGGACAAATCGCTGCAAGAGGCGGCCATGGACTTGGGTTGCCGCCCTCAACAAGTGTTCTTTTTGGTGACGCTGCCCAACATTTCCCAGTCCTTGCTGGCGGCTTGGCTGCTGACCTTCACGTTGTCGTTTGACGATGTGGTGGTCTCGGAGTTCCTGTCCGGCCCTGGTGTGACCACCTTACCCCAGGTGATCTTCAGTTATGCCCGCCGCGGTGTGAACCCCACCATCTACGCCGCAGCCACCTTGCTCATGGCTGCGGTCACCCTGGCTGTGATCGTCTTTGGCATTTACAGTGCACGCCAAGCAAGGCGCAAGACCCAACCATCAAACTGAGTCTAAATTGCGCAGTGACGATCAGTGAAAGACCGCCAACAAGGCCACCAGCGTCCCGGCCACAAAGCCCAATAAAGCCCATCCCAGGGCGCGCTGGTTTTGGCGCACCTTGCGCTGCTCTTCAATCAGTTGCACCAGCAACTGCCTGTCGTCCTGAAAGGGGCGCGCCAGATAGTCATGCATTAAACGCGGCAGCAAAGGCAGGATCTTGGCGTACATCGGCGCTTGGTCACGCAATTGCTGCAAAAAGCGCTTGGGCCCGATTTGCTCATTCATCCAGCTCTCAAGAAAGGGCTTGGCTGTGCTCCACAAGTCCAGCTCTGGGTCCAGCTGACGCCCTAACCCCTCAATGTTGAGCAAGGTTTTTTGCAACAACACCAGCTGCGGCTGAATTTCAACATTGAAACGGCGTGAAGCCTGAAACAAACGCATCAGCACCATGCCCAAGGAAATCTCCTTAAGCGGTCGATCGAAGTAAGGCTCACACACCGCGCGCACAGCAGCCTCGAGCTCATCTACACGCGTTTGCGCTGGCACCCAACCTGACTCAATGTGCAGCTGAGCTACACGCTTGTAGTCGCGGCGAAAAAACGCTGTGAAGTTTTGCGCTAGGTACTCCTTGTCGTACTCGGTGAGCGTGCCCACAATGCCAAAATCCAGCGAAATATAGCGCCCGAAAGTTTCGCGATCCAGACTGACCTGAATATTGCCTGGATGCATGTCCGCGTGGAAGAAACCATCGCGAAAAACCTGTGTGAAAAAGATGGTGACGCCATCTCGCGCGAGCTTTGGAATGTCGACGCCAGCATCTCGCAACTGCGGGACATGGCTGATAGGGACGCCCTTCATGCGCTCCATCACGATCACTTCTGTGTGACAAAAATCCCAAAACATCTCTGGCACCAGCACCAGATCCAGCCCATGCATGTTGCGTCGCAATTGCGCAGCGTTGGACGCTTCGCGCACCAGATCGAGCTCGTCGTGCAGGTATTTGTCGAACTCAGCCACCACTTCGCGTGGTTTAAGGCGACGACCATCCGCACTCAAACGCTCTACCCACACCGCCATAGTGCGCAGCAAAGCCAAATCTTTTTCGATCACCGGCAGCATGCCAGGACGTAGCACCTTGACGGCCACATCACGAAGACCACCCCTCTTGTCGCGCAAGGTGGCGAAGTGCACTTGCGCAATCGAGGCGCTGGCTACCGGTTGCATTTCGAAGGTCTCGAACACAGCTGAAACCGGCTTTTGAAAAGCGCGTTCAATAGTGGCTACAGCAACCTCAGAGGCAAATGGTGGCACCCGGTCCTGCAGTTTGGCCAACTCATCAGCAATATCATGCGGTAACAAATCGCGGCGCGTCGACAGCACCTGGCCGAACTTCACAAAAATCGGGCCCAGGCGCTCCAAGGCTTCGCGCAGGCGCTGCGCACGCGGCGTGCTCACATCGCGCCCCACTGAAATCACCCGCGCCAGCATGCGCAGCCATGGGTGGGCAAAGCTGTTGAGCAACAATTCATCGAGACCGTAGCGGAAGACGATGAAGGCGATAAACAAACCCCTGCGCAAGCGCCCCATTTCAGACCCCTTGCTGCGCAGCGTCAGCGGGCGTGCGGCGGTTTTGTACAAACTGTTTGATGGTGCCGGCGAGTTGGCGCGCAGCTTGGCTCAGGACATGCGCAGGTGCATCACCCATCAGACGCGACAGGTCTTCCTGCACATCCCAGCGCACGTTGTCTATCAGCCAATTGACTTCAGCGGCCAGCTGCACATCGCCTTCGATACGCACGCGGGGTTTGTTCCCCTGCATCACGGTCGAGGCCAAGGTGCTGATGGACTCATCGAGCACCGACAAGCGCAAGTCAAAGTCTT
>CAZPTM010000068.1:0-803 GCA_964589665.1 uncultured Limnohabitans sp.
ATCATCTACGACCAGACCTGCGCCACCGAAAAGCGCCGCCGCCGCAAGCGCGGCACCATGGTAGACCCGGCGGTTCGGGTGATGATCAACGAAGCCGTGTGCGAAGGTTGCGGTGACTGTGGCGTGCAGTCCAATTGCCTCTCTGTGGAGCCACTGGAAACCGACTTCGGCCGCAAGCGCACCATCAACCAAAGCACCTGCAATAAGGACACCAGCTGCCTCAAGGGTTTCTGCCCCAGCTTCGTTACCGTCGAAGGTGGTCAGCTCAAAAAGAAAGCCAAGTCCGTGGCCAGCTCACCCGCTGCTTTGGGTGAACTACCAGAACCCGCTCAGCCCGACCTCCAGCATCCCTGGGGCATGGTGGTGGCCGGCGTGGGCGGCACCGGCGTCATCACCATCGGCCAGCTGCTGGGCATGGCTGCACACATCGAAGGCAAGGGCATCGTCACGCAAGACGCGGCGGGCCTGGCGCAAAAAGGCGGTGCCACCTGGAGCCACGTGATCGTGGCCAGCACGCAGGCCGACATCCGCACCACCCGCGTGGGTATGGCCGCCGCAGACCTGATCTTCGGTTGTGACCCGATCGTCACCGCCGGCAAGGAAACCCTGCTGCGCATGCGCCAAGGCCGTACCTATGTAGCCCTCAACAGCCACAGCACTCCCACCGCTGCCTTTGTGAAGAACGGCGACTGGCAGAACCCGGCCGAACAATGCGTGGCCGAAATCACACAGCAGGTCGGTGAAGCGGGCGTGAGCACCTTTGACGCCGACCGCATGGCCAAACAACTCATGGGCGACACGAT
>CAZPTM010000068.1:813-8199 GCA_964589665.1 uncultured Limnohabitans sp.
CGCCTGGCAAAAAGGCTGGGTGCCGCTGTCACGTGCATCGCTGATGCGGGCCATCGAACTCAACGAAGTGGCTGTAGCCAACAACAAACTCGCGTTTGAGTGGGGTTGCCACGCTGCCGCACACCCGGACAAAGTCATGGCGGTACTGCAACCGGCACAGATCATCAAATTCAAAAAACGCGACAGCCTCGATGACTTGATCGCCAAACGCGTGGCCTGGCTGACGGACTACCAGAACGCAGCCTACGCCAAACATTACAGTGACTTTTTGGATCGGGTCCGCCTGGCCGAAGCCCCGTTAGGCAAAACCGTACTCACTGAGGCCGTGGCCAAGAGCCTGTTCAAACTCATGGCCTACAAGGACGAGTACGAGGTAGCGCGCCTGCACACACAGAACAATTTCGTGGAACGCATCGCCGGGCAGTTTGAAGGCGACTTCAAGGTGTACTACCACCTGGCACCACCGTTGCTGGCCAAGCGCAACGACAAGGGCCAGCTGATCAAGCAGAAATACGGGCTTGGCATGCTGAGCGGATTCAAGCTGCTTGCCGCCCTCAAAGGCCTGCGTGGCACGGCACTTGATGTGTTTGGCTACACCGAAGAGCGACGCACCGAACGCGCGTTGATTGGTGAATACATGAGCATCGTTGAAGGTCTGCTGGCATCACTCGACGCCGATAGCCATGCCAAAGCGGTGGATATCGCCCGCGTGCCCGAAAGTATCAAAGGTTTTGGCCATGTGAAGGAACGCAACTTGCAGGCTGCCCGCTTGCAATGGCAGAAGCTCCTAGGCCAGTGACCCATTCCCAGAGCTTTTAAGCAACAAAAAAGCCCCGCAGAATTTACATCTTGCGGGGCTTTTGATGATGTTCAATATCAACGTGCGTCGGGTAGTTCGATCTTGACTTCCAGTACTTCCAGATTGTCCTGACGCTCAAGGTTCACCTTGATATCTTGGGGGTCAATCTTGATGTACTTGCCGATAACAGCAACAAGTTCACGCTGCAAATCTGGCAAATAGTCAGGCTCAGCCGCATTTCGTCCGCTGCGCTCGTGGGCCAGGATGATCTGAAGTCTCTCCTTTGCCACATTGGCTGTATTTTTTTTCTCTCCCAGAAGAAAGGACAGGAAAGACATGTTTACTTGCTCCCGAAAAGGCGTTTGAAGAAACCAGGCTTTTCAGCATCAATGAAACGCAAGGGTTTGTCTTCGCCCAGGAAACGATCTATCACATCCTTGTAGGCTTCAGCAACATCAGTATTCTCCATGGTGATGGCTGGTGTTCCTTGGTTAGAGGCCTGAAGAACATTTTCACTTTCAGGAATCACACCAATGAGCTTGATGCGCAAAATATCCTGAATGTCCTGCAAGGACAACATCTGACCATCTTCCACGCGATTGGGGTTGTAACGCGTGATGAGCAAATGTTCCTTGATCGGGTCAGCACCCTCCATCGCACGCTTTGTCTTGCTGCTGAGCATGCCCAAGATGCGATCCGAATCGCGCACAGACGACACTTCGGGATTGGTCACCACCAAGGCCTCATCAGCAAAGTGCATGGCCATCAATGCACCCGTTTCAATACCGGCGGGTGAATCGCAAACGATGTAGTCAAAACCCATGCCCTTAAGGTCATTGAGCACACGCTCTACACCTTCCTGTGTCAGCGCTTCCTTGTCACGCGTTTGAGACGCAGCCAACACATACAAGTTCTCGTTTTGCTTATCCTTGATCAGGGCTTGGTGCAGATTGGCTTCACCATGGATCACATTCACGAAGTCATAGACCACACGGCGCTCGCAGCCCATGATCAAGTCCAGGTTACGCAAACCGACATCGAAATCAATCACGGCTGTTTTAAAGCCCTTGAGCGCCAAGCCAGTTGCAAAGCTTGCACTGGTGGTGGTTTTACCAACACCACCCTTGCCAGAGGTCACAACGACAATTTTTGTCATGTTTTTCTTTCGTTTGAAAAATTTCAAATCAACAGCATCATGCCTTAAGAGGCGTGATCAATAATTTTTCGCCATCGGGACCGGAGGTCAAAGAAACCTGTGCAGGCTTGCCCAATACATCTTCGGGCAAGGGGTTCTCACTGGTTCGGTAGACACCTGCAATCGAAATCAATTCCGGCTCCATGGCGTAGGCAAAGATTCTCGCATCAGTTTTGCCTCTTGCCCCTGCAATGGCTTTACCTCGAAGGGTAGAGTAAATATGGATGTCTCCATCAGCAATGACCTCTGCCCCAGCATTGACCATTGACAAAACAACCAAGTCCTTACCTTTGGCATAAAACTGCTGTCCTGAACGCAAGGTTCTATCCAAAACCACAGCTCCGGCAAACGCGGGGGCATTAGCGGGTGCCGGTACTGCTGCTGGTTTTGAAGTTATTTCATTACCCAGACGCCGTATGCGAGCATCGTTGGCATCCACCAAACCAGCCGCAAATGCTGCTGCTCTTTGCAGGTCAGATCCTCCCTTGACCGCCAAAGGTAACAAACCATGGCTTTTCAACACCTGTATCAAAGACGAAAAATCAACGTCTTGTTCTGTCAGTTCTTCGGGTAGACCAGACAAATCAATCAGCACGGGGTCTTGATTGAAAAAATCAGGCGTTTCGGCCAATTGGTCATGCAAGCCTTGTGCAATTGACTGCACATCAGGTGTCTTGATAAGCAAGGCGATCAAAGCAAGGTCTGCACTTTTGATTTCAAATTCATTGGAAAGAAAGGAAGACATGCAGAAGGCAATAGAGAGGAACAACAGACAAATCTTAACAGCGGGGCTAGTCCAATGGTTTTCTTTATTTCTTTATTTCAAATTAGTAGGTATAGATAAGCAAACGCCATTTCAGTGGATAACCAAAGAAATGTGTTTTATTTCAAAGACTTAGTTCGCATGCAATGGTGTTGACAGCCCCGTGCTGGCAGTGTCATCAAAAAATGGATAACTGAGCGTCTGGGCTTCAGTCTGTGGATAACTATGCGGTTCTTCAAAAGTTATGAACAACCTTATTGCAGCAGCCATTGAATAATTCCTTTGGCTACAAAACCAACCATTCCGAAAGCCAGGCCGATGAAGATGACAAAAGTACCAAATTTTCCAGCCTTTGATTCCCAAGCCAGCTGGAAGATGATGAACACCATGTAAGCCATGAATGCGCCGACCCCAATCGTCAGGCCAAACCAAGCAAACTGTTCTTCAGTGAAATTCATCTGCAGTCCTCGTCCTGGGAAGACATGCGATCGGGCCATCCTTCAACATTGACCAAGTCACGATAGGCATGCCAGCTGGCGTGACCCAGCCAAGGCAGGATGAAAATGAGCCCTAAAAAAATGGACATCACCCCCAGCGTCCATAAACCCATGATCAGGCAAGACCATGTAGCCATGGTGCCGGGATTACGAATCACGGTTTTCCAGCTGGTCAAAACAGCCTGTAGCACACTGATGCGACGGTCCAGCAGCAAAGGTAGAGTCACCACACTGGAAGCAAATACGGGAGCAGCCATCATCCCGCCCAAACAAAGCCAGATTTCGAACACATAGTTTTCCTTGGACAGGACCACATGCCGGATGAAATCTATCGGGGCGCGAACAGGTGCAGGCGAAAACAGTGTAATCAAGGCTGAAGACGTCATGACCCAACCGGTGGCGGCGGCAGCTAACAACAAACCAAAGCGAATCAAACTCCAGTAGCTATCCGGCTGGTGACGAAATTGCAGTTGCCATTGTGTCCAGATACGTATGAGCAATGCGAAGTTAACGGGTCTGCCCTTTTCAATTGCACAACTCATGGCATACAGGCTTGTGGCCAGCAAAGGTGCTACGACCAAAAAACCAGAAACAGCACTGGCCAACAGCCAGAATTTATCGTGCGCAACAACAGCGATCACGTAGCCAACCACGGCTACAGCAAAGCCATGAAACAGACTCAGTGAAGGCGTGTGGCGCAAATCTGCCCAACCCTTTTTGAGCCAGATAAAGGGTCGTGTAAAGGCAATGTCCCTGACCTCGGGCAATAAGGGTGGTGATGAGGCGGTTTTGAGTGGATTCATGGTTTGCAAGCTTAGACCCTCGCAGCCCATTCAAATTGACCAATGTCAAATAAAAAGAGCCTCATTCGAGGCTCTTTAAGGGTCAATGCAGAGTATCAGCGTCTTTGATGATCGCCATGCTTGCTACTGCGATGGTCATGGTTGGCCATGAATTTTCCAGTTTCCTCGTCAAAAGTTTTCTTTTGTTCAGGATTGAGAACGGCGTAAAAAGTACGTGTTGCATCCAGGCGTTTTTGCATTTGTGCATCGTGCTGAGCTTTCATGGAAGCCATGAAGTCCAGACGCTCAGGCGTGGTCATTTTGCGCACAGCATCATGGTCCGGTCGAGCCATATCAGAAGGGTGCATCGCACCTTCAAAAGCAGTCCATGCAGGTCCTTGTTCCTTGCTGAGCTTCAGGGACTGTTTGAGTTTTTCCATGCGATGCTGATCGCGTTTTGCAAAGCGATCAGCATGGCCTTTTTGACCGTGTTCATGACCCTGAGCATGCATCTGATGGCCTTCACCCGACATGGGTGCAGGCGATTGGGCAAAGGCAGCACCCGCAAACAAAGCTGCGCCCATGCTCAGCGCCAGCAGAGATTTATTGATCATCATTTCACTTCCCTTTCGTGGAAACCGAATCACAACGTTCGGCATGAAAGGAAGTATTGATCTTGCGTGTTGCCATTCAATGTAGCGGTGTATGGCTTGCGTAAAGAACCGTGAAACCTTGTGATGATTCTTGATCAGACAAAGCATCCGGACTGGAAGTCATGCACAGCCTGTTGCAGTTCCTGGGTGCTGTTCATCACAAAAGGGCCATACTGGGCAATTGGCTCATGTAGCGCCTGTCCAGCAATGACCAGCACTTTTGTGCCCGCTTGAGCTTTGAGCCGCACACCATCGCCATCGTTGGCCAAAATGCCCATTTGGTGCAATTGGACCTGTTGCTCAGGGGAGTCACCCACTTGGGTTTGACCTCTATACGTGTAGACAAAAGCGTTATGGCCTTTTGGTAACTCAATGTCCAGGCAGTTGTCATTTCCAAAATGCACATCCAAGTACAACACTTGTGTGGGGTGGGTATTTGCGGGGCGGTTCACAGCACCGGTGGTGTCCATGAACGAACCCGAAAGCACACGTACCAGTACACCATTGGCAGGCCGTACTTCTGGCACATCAGCGCTTTGAATGTCCTGGTAAGAAGGCGGACACATCTTGTCGCGCGCAGGCAAATTCAGCCACAGCTGAAAGCCTTCCATTCGACCTTCCTCCTGTTCGGGCATTTCGCTGTGGATCACGCCACGACCAGCGGTCATCCATTGCACGCCACCGTTTTGCAGCAAGCCTTCGCCACCGGTACTGTCTTTATGGCGCATGCGTCCCGCAATCATGTAGGTCACAGTTTCAAAACCGCGATGCGGATGGCTTGGAAATCCAGCGCCGTAGTCTTTAGGGTCGTCGGAACCAAACTGGTCCAGCATCAAGAAAGGATCCAGACGTTGTTGAAGATCCGAAGTCAACACGCGTGTCAGGCGAACGCCAGCGCCATCACGCGTGGGGCGGCCAGTGACGCAACGCTCCAGCGAGCGCGGTTGATGCAATTGGGGCAAGGATGTGCTCATGCGTACATGATGCCCCAAACAACAAGGGCCTGCGTCATGCAGGCCCTTGAAACATCACTGACGGGTTTTGCAGGTATTGATGCCCAGCAAACTGTAAGGCGGGCACCAGCCCAGCGCACCTGTGGCCAAAGGCACGATGCCAACCCAACCCCAGACACCAATCTGGCCTGCCAAGGTCAGGCCCAGCAGCACCAGGCCCAAAACAATACGCAGTACGCGGTCAATACCACCAACATTGCTTTTCATAAGGTGTCCTTTCAGAACATTCAGTTAACGACTTTGTAGCCTTCGTCTGCAATGGCGTTGGCCAAGGCATCGCGGCTTTGGTTTGAATCCACTTCTACCTTGTTTTGTGTGCGGTCAACCGCTACTTTGGCTTGAGGATCAAGTTGCATCAAGGCTTTGACCACCGCTTTTTCGCAGTGGCCGCAGGTCATGCCTTCAACGGTAAAGATTTGATTCATTGAGGTACTCCATGGGCTATCAGTGGCGTAGGATAGTCCTGTTCGGAAAGAAAAGAAATGACGCAAATCAATTCTGAGACGGTGCAGCTGGACATTGGCATTGAAGGCATGACTTGTGCATCGTGTGTTGCACGTGTCGAGAGGGCACTGAAAAAAGTGCCCGGTGTGGAGCAAGCCACCGTCAATCTGGCCACTGAAAGTGCCCGGGTCAGCATGGCACAAGAGCCCCAATCCATGGCGCGTTTGTTGCGCGCGGTACGTGATGCAGGCTATGAGCCGCACGTAATAGACGACACGCCATCTGCCGCCAAATCGACGGGTGCCAGCTTCATGCCAGTGGGCGTAGGCTTGCTACTTTCGGCCCCCCTGGTGGTACCCATGCTGGCCAGCGTGTGGGGCGTGCACTGGATGCTGCCTGCCTGGGTGCAGTTTGTGCTGGCTACGCCGGTACAGTTTGTGTTGGGCGCACGTTTTTACAAAGCGGGCTGGCACGCACTCAAGGCGCTCAGCGGCAATATGGATTTGCTGGTGTCCATTGGCACCACGGCGGGCTGGCTGCTTTCGGTCTGGCTGTGGATGACAGCCATGCCCGGACACGAGCCGCATTTGTACTTTGAAGGCTCGGCCGTCGTCATCACCCTGGTCATGCTGGGCAAGTGGCTGGAGGCGCGCGCCAAACAGCAAACCACCGAAGCTATTCGCGCTCTGCACGCCTTGCGTCCCGACAGGGCCCACTGGCTCGGCCCCGAGGGCGAGGTGGATGTGGCCTTGTCCGAAGTCATGGCCGATGACTATTTAGTGGTCAAACCGGGTGAACGCTTTCCGGCCGATGGCCGCTTGATCGAAGGGCAAACCCAGGCCGACGAATCCATGCTCACGGGGGAGTCCATGCCTGTCCATAAACAGGTTGGAGATACCGTCACGGGTGGGGCCATCAATGGACAAGGTCGTGTGGTCATGCAGGTGCAGGCTGTGGGCAGCGAAACCGTGCTGGCCCGTATCATCCGCCTGGTGGAAGATGCGCAGGCAGCCAAGGCGCCCATCCAGCGACTGGTGGACAAAGTCGCCGAAGTGTTTGTGCCCGCGGTGCTGGTCATTGCCGCCGTTACGTTGGCGGCTTGGGTGTGGGCAGGAGTGGGCTGGGAAATCGCCATCATCTACGCAGTGGCAGTGTTGGTGATTGCTTGCCCTTGCGCTTTGGGTCTGGCCACGCCGGCAGCCATCATGGCAGGCACGGGTGTGGCAGCACGCCAGGGCAT
>CAZPTM010000069.1:0-2524 GCA_964589665.1 uncultured Limnohabitans sp.
ACCGGCAAAGCACCTTCCTGGAACTTCAACAAATACCTGATCGATCGCTCAGGCCGCGTCGTGGCCCATTACGGCAGCACCACTGAAGTCAATGATCCCAAGTTCACGCAACAGCTCAGCAGCCTTATTCAGTCTCAAAAGTGACCACATGGTCCATGTCCAGGCGAATGCCCACGCGTTCGCCGACCTCGTGCTGGTGGTGGCTGGGCACCAGGCTGAGCACCTGCAGTCCACCGTCGAGCTCCAGGGTGTACAAAAAATCGGCCCCCTGAAAATCCTTGCGTACGATTGTGGCTCGCACGATTGATGCCGGGTCGTACACCACGTCATCGCTGCGCAGCAGCACCTCGCAACGCCCATCCTTGTAGGCGTCTGGCAAAGGGCATTCCTGCGGGTCTGACAGCGCACCTACAGGCGTCTGCACCAACAACTGCCCTGCCTCCATCCGGAGCTGCGCAGGCACCCACACGCCCCTGCCCACAAACTCGGCCACAAAGCGGCTGCCCGGGCGGTGGTAAACGGCGTAAGGTGTGTCCCACTGGTCCAAACGCCCCTGCTTCATCACCCCGACCTTGTCGGCCATGGCGAACGCCTCTTGCTGATCATGCGTGACCATGAGCGCAGTCGTACGGGCACGCTTGAGGATCTGGCGCACATCATCGGCCAACCGCTGCCGCAACTCCACATCCAGATTGGAAAACGGCTCATCGAGCAACAACAAATCAGGTTGGGGTGCCAAGGCCCTGGCCAGCGCCACTCGCTGCTGCTGGCCGCCAGACAAGGCGTGCGGATAGGCCTGGCTACTGGCCTGCAAATCCACCAGCGCCAACACTTCCTGCACACGGTGTTCACGCGCCGTGGCGGACAGACCGTGCAAACCATAGCCCACGTTCTGCGCCACAGTCATGTGAGGAAACAGGGCATAGTCCTGAAACACCATGCCCACGCGGCGTTGCTTCACATCCAGCGACAAGGCGGGCGTCGCCACCACACGATCAGCCAAACGAATCTGGCCGGCCACGATGGGCTCGAGTCCCGCTATGGCACGCAGCAAGGTGGTTTTGCCACAGCCCGATGGGCCGAGCAGCACGCCAACTTCACCGGACATGAGTCCGAATGAGACCTCATCAACCGCAGATTGGTTTTGGCCTGCATAACGAACCGAGGTGTTTTGAATGTCCAAGTACATGCGGGAATTTTGACAGAGCCAGGGCATCCGCTGAACTAGTCCCTACAATTTGGCGGCCATGAGCCCAGCTTCAACCCCAGTCCAACCCAGCCTTTTGCGCACCAGCTCCACCGCAGCTTTGGTGCTGGTAGCGGTATTGCTGGCCTGGCCGAGTTTGTCGATCTGGGGGGCCTGGCTCGGCGTGGATGCTCAGCACACCCAACTCATCGCACACATGGTGCAAACCGTGTTGCCAGACTACGCCTGGACATCGTTGTTGCTGTGCTTGGGCGTGGGCGTGCTGGTGGCGCTACTGGGTTCAGCGACAGCAGCGCTGGTTTGCCTGTTCAACTTTCCAGGCAAGCGCTGGCTGGAATGGGCGCTGCTGCTGCCGATGGCCATGCCCGCTTATGTGGTGGCCTACGCCTACACCGACTTTTTGCAATTCAGCGGCCCGCTGCAAACCGCGCTGCGACAAGCCACCGGCTGGCAAGGCGCCTTGTGGCCGGATATCCGCAGCCTGTGGGGCGCTGTGTTGGTGTTCACCCTCACGCTCTACCCCTATGTTTACCTGCTGGTCAAAACCGCCTTGCGCGAGCAGGCCAGCCGTCTCATGGAAGCAGCACGCTTGCTGGGCGCTTCCAAGACACGACGGATCATGACCATTGCCCTGCCCATGGCTCGCCCTGCCATTGCCGCCGGTGTAGCGCTGGCCCTGATGGAGACCCTGGCCGACTTTGGTGTTTCCAGCTACTTTGGCATCCAGAGCTTCACGGCCGGCATCTACAAAGCCTGGCTGTCCATGGATGCGCCCTTGGTCGCCGGCCAACTCGCGTCGGTTTTACTGGTGGTGGTGCTGGTGTTGCTGCAGATGGAAAAACGCGCACAAAGCAAACAACGCTTCTACAGCAACCGCAGTTCGTCCGCCAACATGTCCGCCCCGCCGCAAACCAGCTCATGCAAAGGCTGGGCCTTGCTGGCCCTGGGGTGTGTACCTGTGCTGCTAGGCTTTTTGTTGCCCAGTGCCATTTTGCTTTGGCGTTGGCTCAGCGATCCGCAAGTGGCCAGCTGGCAGCAATATCTGCAGTGGGGTTGGAACAGCCTGCGTCTGGCTGGCACTACCGCTTTGCTGGCTGTGGCATTGGCATTGCTTATCGGTGCCCGCAACCGGTTGTTGCCCACGCCTTTGACCCGGCTTTTGGCACGCTTGATCCAGCTGGGCTATGCCATTCCCGGCGCTGTCGTGGTGGTAGGCATCTTGCTGCCCTTGTCATTGACCCATGCGATCAGCATCATGCAACCGCTCACCGCCCTGCTGACCACCACGGGCGTGGCGCTGGTCTGGGCGTATCTGGT
>CAZPTM010000069.1:2624-8071 GCA_964589665.1 uncultured Limnohabitans sp.
GACAAATGATATTGAGATTGATTCTCATTTGAGATATACTGCATCCATTGTTTGATCTTTGGATGCCTTCATGACCGCTCTTCGTACCCTGTTTCTCGCCTCCCTCGCCGCCTGCAGCGCTGGCTTGGCAGTCGCCCAGGAAGTCAACATTTACTCTGCTCGCCACTACCCTACCGACGAAGCGCTGTACAGCGACTTCACCAAGGCCACCGGCATCAAAATCAACCGTGTGGACGCCGACGATGCAGGCATCCTCGCCCGCCTCAAGGCTGAAGGCAGCGCCTCGCCAGCAGATGTGATCTTGCTGGTCGATGCCTCGCGCCTGTGGCGGGCTCAGGTCAATGAGCAATTCCTGCCCATTCGCTCGGCTGTGCTGGAAAAAGCCATTCCGGAAAACCTGCGCGCCCAGCCCGATGCCAGCGGCGCAACCGCCTGGTTTGGCCTTTCTACCCGCGCACGTGTGGTGGTGTATGACAAACTCAAATTCAAAAAGAGCGATGTCGCCAGCTACGAGAACCTGGCCGATGCCAAATTCAAGGGCCAGCTGTGCGTGCGTTCGGGCTCGCACCCCTACAACCTGAGCCTGTTTGGCGCCATGACCGAGCACCTGGGTCCGCAAAAAACAGAGGTCTGGCTCAAAGGCCTGGTGGACAACATGGCGCGCAGCCCCAAAGGCGGCGACACCGACCAAATCAAGGCCGTGGCCGCAGGTGAATGCGGCGTGGCCATCAGCAACAGCTACTACCTGGCGCGCCTGATGCGCTCGGGCAACCCCGCTGACCGCGCCGTGGCCGAAAAAGTCGGGGTCATCTTCCCCAACCAAAGCAGCTGGGGCACGCACCTCAACATTGCTGGCGGCGCAGTCGCCAAACACAGCAAAAACGTGGACAACGCCATCAAGTTCCTGGAATACCTGGCCAGCCCCAGCGCACAAAACCACTTCGCCAACGGCAACAACGAGTGGCCTGCAGCCAAGGGGGTTAGCTTTGACAACCCGGCCTTGAAAGCCATGACAGGCGGCAGCTTCAAAAGCGAGCTGATTCCCATCAGCACCGTTGGCATGAACCAGATCAAGGTCCAGCAAATGCTTGACCGAGTGGGCTTCAAGTAAACCGACATCCAGACAGGGGTCATCAATAAAGTCAGCGATAATTCAAAGGCTGTAAATCCTCCCCTTGAACGACACATGAACCTCAAGCCTTGGAGTGTGGTGCTGGGCGGCGGGCTCATGGGCCGTTTGCTGGCCAGCACCCTGGCCCGAAATGGGCACCGCGTTGAACTTTTCGAAGCCCAACAAGCCGATGCGCAAGGCGCTGCCGCCCGCGTGGCGGCGGCGATGCTCGCGCCTTTGGCTGAATCGGCCATCACCGAACCCGGCGTGGTGCGCATGGGCGAATACGCCCTCTCGCGCTGGCCCCAGTTGCTACAGACCTTGCCTGAGCCGGTGTTCTTTCAGCAAAACGGCACCCTTATTCTTTGGCACCGGCAAGACCAGGCTGAAGCCCGGCGCTTTGCCCAACTGATTGCACGCAACCAGCAACGCCAGCCCAGCCTGCCTGCCCCCGTAGCCTTGGAAACAACCGGCCTGG
This sequence comes from uncultured Limnohabitans sp., assembly GCA_964589665.1. Lineage (GTDB taxonomy): Bacteria > Pseudomonadota > Gammaproteobacteria > Burkholderiales > Burkholderiaceae_C > Limnohabitans_A. The sequence goes on from CAZPTM010000069.1 coordinate 4,214, forward strand.
CTGAACATGAGCCTGCCGTGGCCGATCGGTTTGTACAAGGTTTGTACCTCCCGGGTGAAGGCCAGCTGGACAACCGCCAGTTGCTGTCCGCCTTGTGGACCGACCTGGCACAGCAAGGTGTTGAATTGCATTGCGACAGCCCGCGTGATGTCACGGACTTTTCGGCTGGCACCCACGGTCAGCCCGACTGGGTGTTTGACTGCCGCGGCCTTGGAGCCCGCACCGAATGGAGCCAACTGCGAGGAGTGCGCGGCGAAGTGGTTCGCCTGCATGCCCCCGAGGTCACGCTACAGCGCCCTACCCGCCTGATCCACCCGCGCTACCCCATCTACATTGCTCCAAAGCAAGACCATGTCTTCGTGATTGGGGCGACCGAGATCGAAACCGAAGACCTCTCGCCCGCCAGCGTGCGCTCTACCCTGGAGTTGCTGAGTGCTGCGTACACCGTGCACAGCGGCTTTGCCGAAGCTCGTATTCTGGAAGTGCTGACCCAGGCTCGCCCCACCCTGCCCGACAACTTGCCCGCCGTGCGCGCCCTGACGCCCCGCACCTTGCAAATCAACGGTCTATACCGCCACGGCTTCATGATTGCACCCGCCATGCTGGATGTGGTCATGCAATGGGTGTCTCAACACACGACCGAATTGGCGCAAAGCTTTGACATGCGCTTTGACCATGACTGATTCCTCTATCAACGTCACCATCAACCAGCAAACCCACGCCTTACCGGCTGGCGCTTGCCTGAACGACGCGGTGCAAGCCAGCGGTATCAAGCCGCCCTTTGCCGCTGCCGTGAATTTGCAGTTTGTGCCCAAAAGCCAATACGCCACGCACCTGCTGCAAAGCGGCGACCGTATTGAACTCATCTCCCCCATCACTGGAGGCTGACCCCTCATGAGCGCTACCCCCTCTGACGCCCTGGTCCTGTACGGCCAAAGCTTTGACTCCCGGCTGCTGCTGGGCACCTCGCGTTACCCCTCGCCTGCTGTGCTGCTGCAAGCGATTGAGCGTTCCAAGCCCGCCATGCTGACAGCCTCGCTGCGCCGCCAGACCGGCGCAGGCCATGCCTCGCAGGACTTCTGGAATTTGCTGCGTCAGGCCAACGTACCGGTGCTGCCCAACACGGCGGGCTGTCACAGCTTGCAGGAAGCGATCACCACCGCAGAGATGGCACGCGAAGTGTTCGAAACCGACTGGATCAAGCTCGAGCTCATTGGCGATGACTACACCTTGCAGCCTGACACCCTGCAGCTGGTGGATGCAGCCAGCCGCCTGATCAAGTCCGGCTTCAAGGTTTTGCCCTACACCACGGACGACCTGGTGCTATGCCAGCGCCTGGTGGATGTGGGTTGCCAGGCCGTCATGCCTTGGGCCGCGCCCATTGGCACCGGCAAAGGCCCCATCAACCCCTACGCCTTGCAAACCCTGCGCCAGCGCCTGGATGTGCCGCTGATTGTGGACGCCGGGCTGGGCCTGCCCTCGCACGCTTGCCAAGTTCTGGAATGGGGTTTTGACGCCGTGCTGCTCAACACTGCCGTGGCTTTGGCGCAGGACCCGGTGCAGATGGCCGGCGCCTTTTCCGACGCCGTGCAGGCAGGCCGCGCAGCGTGGCGCTCGGGTGCCATGCAGGCGCAAGACCATGCCCAACCCAGCACGCCGGTTCTGGGCACGCCGTTTTGGCACCAGGACAAAAACGCATGAGCGCACGCGATGCCCTGACGCAAGCGCTGGTGGCCCGGCATGCGTCCATGCAAACCGAGCACGCCTGCGACTACGAGCAAGCACTGCGCGCCGATGAGCTCTCCCTGTCCGACGAACAAGCCGCTGTGCGCCAGGCCTGTCGCATGCTGGGCTTTGTGGAAGAAGACGCACTCTTGCTGGATCAAGCTTGGCAGCGCCAAAGCCAACGCACGGGCCACTTCGACCCCACACATTGGCCCGACAACGCACAAGACTTCGGCCTTGCCCCCTGGCCGCGCAACGATGCCTTTGCAACCTGCCCGCAACACCTTGGCCTGTACGCAGTGTTGCCCGATGCGGCATGGGTCGCTCGTATGGCGCAAGCAAGCGTACCCACCGTTCAGCTGCGCTTCAAGTCAACCGACCAGGACGCCGTGCGCCGCGAAGTACGCGCAGCGGTCCAAGCTGTCAAAGGCACAAGCAGCCTGCTTTTCATCAACGACCATTGGCGCATCGCCATCGAAGAAGGTGCGTATGGCGTGCACCTGGGCCAGGAAGACATGGACGAGGCGCAGCTGGAAACCATCCGCCAAGCAGGCCTGCGCCTGGGCCTGAGCACACATGGCTACGGCGAACTGCTGCGCGCCCAGGCTGTGAGCCCCAGCTATCTGGCTTTGGGGGCAGTATTCCCCACCACGCTCAAAAAGATGAAAACCGCGCCGCAAGGCCTGGGCCGTTTGGGCGCTTATGCCCGCCTGATGCAAGGGCGCAGCCTGGTGGCCATTGGCGGCATTGACCTCAACGCCGTGCCCGATGTGATGTGCACCGGTGTTGGCTCCATTGCCGTGGTGCGTGCCATCACCGCTGCCGAGCAGCCCGAACAGGCGGCACTCGCCTTTCAACAAGCCATGAAGCTGAGCTGATTTCGCCAGACCTTCAGCTCAGGCTCAATAAATCAGCCGCTTCCTGCGCGGCCACGCGCCCTTCATCGGTGGGCACCACCCACACTTGCACGGCACTGTCTGGCGCATGAATGGCGGCTACCGCATCACCACGCGCCTGCGTGTTGGCCTGTTCATTCAGGCGCACACCCAGCCAATGCAGTTGCTGTGTGGCTTGAGCGCGAATGGCAGCGTCGTGCTCGCCGATGCCGCCGCTGAAAGCCAGCACATCCAGCCCCTGCATGCAGGCGACCATGGCCCCACTCTCGCGGACCAGCCGGTGCACGAACAAATCCACCGCAAGTTGCGCTTGGGGCGTATTGCTGGCATGCAGCGTGCGCATGTCCGCACTCAGGCCGGACACGCCTAACAAACCACTTTGTTTGTAGAGCAGGTTTTCGATGCGGTCGTGGCTCCAGCCCTGCGCCATCAGCTCCAGCACCACACCGGGGTCCAGCGTGCCGCTGCGGGTGCCCATCATCAAACCGTCCAGCGCAGAGTAGCCCATGCTGGTGGCCACACTGCGCCCTCGCACGGCAGCGCAGACACTGGCGCCGTTACCCAAGTGGGCCATCAAAACCCTGCCCTCGGAGCGGTCGCTGTGCTGCTGCAGCTGGCCCATGATGAACTGGTAGGACAAGCCATGAAAACCGTAGCGGCGCATGCCCTGTTGGTGCAAGGCTTCAGGCAAGGCAAAGCGTTGGTGCAGCTGCGGCATGTGGGCATGAAAAGCCGTATCGAAACAGGCCACCTGCGGCACCCCGGCAAACGCTTGGGCAAAGGCCCGAATACCGGCCAGATTAGCCGGTTGGTGCAGCGGCGCCAGGGAGATCAATGCCTCCAAGGCTTCCATCACTTCATCGGTCACACGCACGCTGCGGGTAAAGCGAGTGCCACCGTGCACCACACGGTGGGCCACCGCCGCGATCGGCGGCAAATGAGGACAAGCATTCAACAAAGCCTGCAACCGCGCCAGGGCGGCCGACCAGAGCGACTGCCCAGTGGCCACAAGCAACGCCTCTTCGTGTTTTTGGCCTTCGTAGCTCCAGCTCAAGACGGGTTGGCCATCGGGCTGCAAGCCCGTGAAAGCGCCCACCAGCACACCAGCACGCATACCTTGTGGCCCACGCACATGCACCGAAAACTTCAGCGAAGAAGAGCCCGCGTTGACTGCCAGGATGGCCATGGTCTGCGAGTCCTTCAGGGTTGGGTGAATTTTTCGCGGGCCTGCTGCAAA
>CAZPTM010000070.1:0-8043 GCA_964589665.1 uncultured Limnohabitans sp.
TAGGCTCTTCGAAGAAGGGGTCGATGAATGCAGTGCTGGCTTCGGGCATCAGCAGCATGTCAGAGGCTTCAATGCCTTTCCAGCCAGCGATCGAAGAACCGTCAAAGGCCTGGCCTTGCTCGAACTTCTCTTCGTCGAACTGGGACACGGGTGCGGTAATGTGCTGCCACTTGCCACGGGTATCGGTGAAACGGAAATCAACGAATTTGACTTCGTTGTCCTTCACCATCTTCATCACGTCAGCGACGGTCTTGGCCATCAGATTCTCCTGGTTGGATAGGTGTTGAAAAACAGGTACTCAGCCCTTTGCAGGTTTTGTGCCAGCATGAGACACTGCCCCGCTAAGGGCCTTCAACCCTCCATTGTGCCTTTATGGCACCTCATTCCTGCAGCTTAGGTACAATTTTTCAGTCCGCCATTACGCACCATTGTAATGCGCTCACGCATTATTTTGGTGCATCAAGGTTTAGCGCACCAATTCGGGGCCAAGCGGGGCATTCATGGCCGTGAGAGCCTGCATCAAATCGGCATAGGCGTGAGAAACCGACTCTGGCGTGCCTTTGACTCCCAACTCAATGTGTTTGCCCCACTGGGGGTGGTCTACGCTTGGCAAACTGAACACCTTGATGCGAGGATGGTCGAGTTCGATGCGCTGCATCAAAGGTGCCAATGCAGACTCCAGTGCGCCCAACACAATGATCGATTGCTCTGCATAAGCGTTTTGCTTGAATGCATCGGCAAATCGGGTATCGAGCACTGACTCGATCATCGGCCAAGCCATGACTGGAAACCCAGGTACAAAATAAACACCCGCATGCACATGGCAAGGTTGTTCATTTGTGCTTGCACACGAGAAACCCGGGATTTTGTTGTAAGGGTTGGCGATCACATCCGCCCCTTTCGGGAACATCCCCATTTCCAGACGGCGCAGATTTTCTGGGCTGCTCACATCCAAGGCAATACCTTGCTCCACAGCCATGTCTTGCATACGCTCGGTGATCCAGATGCGCGCTTGCGGGTGCAACTCCAGATCCACGCCTAATGCCCGGGCTGCGCATTGGCGCGTGTGATCATCGGGCGTTGCCCCAATGCCGCCACACGAGAACACCACATCACCACTAAGCAAAGCTCGCTTGAGTACGGCTGTGATCCGTTCAGGCTCATCGCCGACATACTCAGACCAAGCGAGGCTCAGGCCACGCTCACTCAGGAAGCGTATGACTTGTGCCAAATGCTTGTCCTCTCGCTTGCCCGACAAGATTTCATCGCCAACGATGATCAGCCCAAAAGTTACCGATGGCGAAACGGTTGCAGTCATGCGCGGCTCCTCAGGCCTTCCCATCATGTGTCGGTCGATGATTTTCGTCTGTGGATTCAAACGTCAGTCTCTGCGGTGGTGCGGGATCCATAATCTCTTCGCGCACAACAGTGGCTTCCGAAACATCACTGATCATGGGTAATTTCAGTTGGCGCAGCTTCGCCAGCCCATCGAGCAAAAAGTGCGCATACCACAACGAAGAAAATACAAAGACAAGGGTATAGATCCAGATAGCTACTGGCACCAGAATGACAAAGGCAGCAGCAAACAATGCGCCTGATGCCCACACTACACCGGGCGCAGCCCCCATCAAGCCCGAGACAACGCCCATGCCCAGCAAACTCAGCCGATGCCTGGCCATGAGCGCCTGACGCTCGGAACTGTCTGCGATATCAGTCAGCACATCAAAAGACATGACACGGTACGTCAACCATCCCCAGATCAAGGCCGGCAGCATCAACGCCAAGGGCGGCACCAACCACAATGGCAAGGTCAAGAGCAAAGCACCGAGCGCCAGCAACAGGGACAGCAAACTCCAAAACAAGCTTTGCACCATGCTGGCACCTTTTTTACGCTCCAGAGCAGGGAAGCGGCGTTCAGCCACCAGCCGGGTCAAGCTGGGCGTCATGAAAGCGGAAACCGTAAACAAGGACACCACCACCACCAAGGGAGTGACTGCCAGTATCACCAGCAAGGGCGCAACAACGGTTTTCAGGTCGGGAACGCCCAACTGCTCCATCCAGCTCCACAACGAAGCGAGCAAGCTAAATTGCTCCAGAAACTGTCGCACACCCGTAACAGCTGCATCCCAGTACCAATAGCCTAAGCCCCACGACAAGGCCACCATCAATACCAGTGGCAAAAAAGACAGCGCAATAACACGCGGCATCAGGCAATACAGACCTGCGCGCATGAAGGCATCAAGAATTGATTTCATGGGGTGAGCTTAGCACCTCAAAAGCACGAAAGCGAGTCAGGCGCCTCCGAGCAAACGCATCACCCCTTGTTTCTGCTGCGCCCAAAATCCTCGCCCGTAATCGCGCCCTTGTTCCACTTGGTCACGCACACCTGTTGCTTCAAAGCGCATCTGGAAATCGGCCGTACGAAACAGGATGTCCCATACAGGCAACAAAACTGCAAAGTTGCACCCGCCAAGCACCACGCGGCCATGCTCAAACGACTCATGTCCATCGCCAATGCTGTGGTGCCTGCGATGAAAGCGCGGACTCACCCACAGACGCTCCAGCACCGGCCCGAAACTCACACGCAAATTGGCATGCTGAAAGTTTTCACTCAGACGACTGAATGCCATCAAGGCCACAAACTGTCCGGGCCCCACACCCACCAGTACCGCCACAGCGGAAATGATGAGGGCCACAATGATGCTGTCGATCAAATGGTTACGGTTGTCTGTCCACATCGACATCTGGCGCTGAGAGTGGTGCAAAGCGTGCAACTTCCACCACCACTCGAACTCGTGCTGCCCGCGGTGGATCAGATAGTTCACGAAATCGAACACCACCAGATAAATCAGAAAGCTCACTGGCGCCAGATCGGTCACACCCGGCCAAAGTTGATCGACGTGGAGTGTGGGCATGCCTTGGCCACGCAAATAACCAATGCCCTGCTCTAGCCAGTTCCCGAAGGTGAAATACATGAACAGATTGAACAAGCCCAGTTTGTGGATCAGGGTATAGATCACATCGACCCGTATCGCTGGCTTATCCGTCACAGCCTCTACCGGACGCCAGCGCTGCAAGGGCGCAATCAAGACCAGCATGATCAGCACTTCCAGCACACCTACCATGAACATACCGGTGCCGGCATAGGCCACTTCCAGCAAATTGCCGTAACCCAAACCAAACGCTATGGGCAGCACCAGGGTTTCAAACAACCAGTTTTGCAACTGACTCCACAGATTGAGCACGAGATCCATCATTTCACTTCTCGGACAGAAAATGCCCACCCTTCCACACATGCACCTTCATCCAGCCGCGGTAAGCGGGATGCTCCTGCAAGGGTGCAAAACAAAGGCCTTTGGCCTTCAAACCTTCAATCAAGGGCTCAAGCACCGCTGGAGCCCAAGGATCCTGGCGAGACCAAATGCCCAGATGTGCCATCAAGATATCACCAGGACGAATACGTTGCAGGGCTCGCTGCAGGAGCCGCCCATTTGGGTACTGGTCACTGGGTAGTTCGTCACCCAAGAACCCCGCCTCTGCCCAACCCACGTGCGCGTAGCCACAAGCACGAGCAGCCCTGAGCAAGGCCTCAGAATGTTTGCCACCAGGCGCTCGAAACAGGGGCAGCGGTACCTGCCCTGTCAGGGCTTGCAGGCGCGCGCTGGATTTGTCCAGTTCCTGACAATAGCGCTGCGCGCTCCAGGTCTGAACTTGGCCAGCTCGATCGCCGCCAGAAGGGCGAATACGGAATCGAACAGACCCATCAGCTGCTTTGACATCGGCTTGCCAATACGCATGCCCCCAAGTGTGCGAAGCAAAGCTGTGCCCTTCTCTGGCTCTTTGCCTCCACCAGGGTGCCCAGTGTTCACCCAACGTGCCATCGCCCTCGCGGGTTTTTTCCTGTGCCGCAAAAAAAGTCACCGGTACATGGTGACGTGCCAGCACTTGCGCAATCAAGGGGGCTACACCCATGTGCCCTGTGTCAAAGGTCAGGTAAACCGGTTGCTCGCATGAAGCAGCCTGCACCGGCACGATCAGCGCCGTCCAACAGCAGGCAACAAGGGGCAGGACACGACACCAGCGCATGGCCTGTCCGATCAAAACCTTCCGGAGTGGTCAAGCGTCCACACACCGTGCGGCGACTTGCCCACATTAATCTGGCGCAACACTTTGCGCTCGGCAATGTCAATCACTGTCAACTTTTTAGACCATCGTGAAGCGACCATCAGAAGCCTGCCGTCCGATGACACCTCCATACAGTCCGGACCGGACGGACCCGGCAACTGGGCGACCACCTGCAGACTCTGGTAATCGATCAAGCTGATGGTATTTGCGACCCGATTGCTCACAAACACATGTTGACGATCGCCCATGGCACGAAAAGCATGCGCCCCCATGCCTGTTCGTAACTTGCGAACAAATTTGGGCGCACCTGATGTCACGTCGTATACCTCTACACCGTCGCCCCCTGTCAAACCCACAAGCAAATAACGATCATCAGGCGTACCAAACACATCTGCAGGCAAAGACCCTGTTTTGACACGGGAGCGCAGGGTTTGCGTTTGCAGGTCGATGGTCACCAATTCATCGGAGTCCTGCATCGTGACCCACGCCGTGGTGCTTTTGCTGTCAATCCACACATGGCTGGGCGTTTTACCGGTGGAAATGCGTTTGGCCAGTTGCAGGTTTTGTCCATCCCAACGGTAGATGTCCACATGGTTGAGCCTGTTCGCTGCAGTGACAAACCATTTCATATCCGGAGAGAAGCGCAACTGGTAGGGGTCCAGAATGTTGTACACCGTACGTTGAACCGTGGCCGTGCGTGGATCAATAAAGGTCAGAGAATCCCCAAACGCGTTAGCCACGATCACTGACTTTTCGTCAGGCGTCATGTACAGGTGATGAGGCTCTTTACCCGTAGGAATGCGCTTGACTTCGGTCCAGGTAAGCGGATCAATGACGCTGACATCGCCGTCGAGCGAGTTGAGGACAAACACTGGCGTGGTCGGGCTCGCCCATGCTGCTGTCGAGAACAACGCGCAGACCAGCAAAACGCCTCGCCCGAATCGATGCAAAAATGAATACAAGATTAGACTTTCCGAATAGCCGGGCAAGTTTACCCGCTACAAACTTAAAACTTCCTGATGAAGATCACAACTTCAAAACTGCTTCGCGTCTTTGACGTAGAACTCGAGATTGATTACATTGCCGGGCCGAATCAGTTGGCACCGTTGGTCTTTCTGCACGAAGGTCTGGGCAGCGTCGCGATGTGGCGTAACTGGCCTGCCCAGCTATGCCAGCACCTTGGACGACCCGGCCTGGTGTATTCACGCCAGGGTTATGGCCAATCGGCCGACCGCGGCGATGTGCGCGGCGCCCAGCGTCTGCAACCGGACTACATGCACAAGGAGGCTTTGCAGGTGCTGCCCGAGTTACTGCGCCAGCTGGACATTCAACACCCCGTGCTGCTGGGTCACTCAGATGGCGGCACCATTGCTTTGTTGCACGCCAGTCAACACCCGGTCGAGGCATGCATCGTCATGGCTCCGCACGTCATGGTCGAGGACATTTCCGTTCAGGCCATCGAAGCCGCACGTGAAGCTTATTTGCACGGCCCCCTGCGCCAACGCCTGCAGCCCTACCATGCACACGTGGACACGGCCTTTTGGCAATGGAACGATGTCTGGCTGTCTGAGGCATTTCGGAATTACGACATCCGGCCCGAGGTCTCGCGCATCAGCGCCCCACTCTTGGCTATCCAGGGCGAAGACGACCCCTACGGCACCTTGGCCCAGATTGAAGACATTGCCCGCGCTGCACCGCAGACCCAGTTGCTCAAGCTGCCCGCTTGCGGCCACTCACCGCACCGCGATCAAAGTGCGGAGGTCATGCAAGCCATCGGCGCCTTTCTGGCCACACTCAAGGCTTGATCAAGGCCAGGTCGGCCTCTGACAAAAACCGCCACTGGCCCGGTGCCAAGTCGGCTGGCAAGGCCAAGCCACCAATGCGGCTGCGGTGCAAGGCCTCCACACGATTCCCCACCGCGGCCAGCATGCGCTTGACCTGATGGTACTTGCCCTCGGTCAGCGTCAAATCCAATGTGTTCTCGCCTGTTTGTACGCAGGCAGCAGCGCGTACCGGCTTGGGGTCATCATCGAGCACCACACCATCGAGCAATTTCTGCACCATGGCAGGCGTGATGGGGTGGCAAGCTGTGACCTGGTACACCTTGGGCACGTGTTTTTTGGGTGAGCTCATACGATGAATGAACGCACCATCGTCCGACAACAACAGCAAACCCGTAGTGTCCTGATCCAGCCGGCCCACCGCCTGCACGCCCTGCACCGCACCCTTGTTCGGACGCTGACGCAAAGGTGCGGGTAGCAAGGTGTAAATGCTGGGCCAGGCCGAGGGTTTTTGTGAGCACTCTGTGCCAGCGGGTTTGTGCAACAGCACATAAGCGTGCTCATGGAAGGCCCAAGGCGTACCCTGCACCGAAAACTGCAGGCCCTCGGGTGCGTAGTATTCGCCCGCATCGGTCTGCACCTGGCCATCGACAGCCACGTGCCCTTGCTGGATAAGACCGGCGCACACACGGCGCGTACCAAAGCCCTGGCTGAACAAAATGTCTTCCAGGCGCATGGGTTTGAGGGACTTGGCTTTCATGGGGCATGATTGTCGCCTTGAAACGCCCGCGTTTTACAGGAGACATGACCCATGAGCGCAATTGCCACTTTGACCCGCATGACTGAGCAGCTGCAAGCCTGCCAGCAGGGTACGCTGTCTGTGACCGAGTTGGCGGCCTCATGGCGCAGCAAGGCAGATCAGCTGGAGCTGCCTACACGTTTTGGCGAGGTGCTGGGCAACGTACTCGACCGTCTGGAATCTGGCGCCCTGTTCAGCGAAGAAAGTTGCTCCTTCAGCCAGAAGGACTTACTGGCCAGCTTGCAGCTCTGGGCAGAGAAAGCGCAAGCCCAGCTCTCCAAGGAACAGCCATGATCCCCCTGCTGGGTAAGGACAGCCTGTGCGATGTGGCGGGCATTGAGGTGGGTCACTTTACCGACACACGCCGTCCCACGGGTTGCACCGTCATCATTGCTCGCGAAGGTGCGGTAGGCGGTGTAGATGTACGGGGCGCTGCGCCAGGCACGCGCGAGACGGACCTGCTCGAACCCGGCAACACCGTGCAAACCGTTCACGCGGTATTGCTCTCGGGCGGCAGCGCCTGGGGGCTGGACGCGGCAGGCGGCGCCATGCGTTGGCTCGACGAACATGGCGTTGGCCTGAATGTCGGCCCCGCGCGGGTGCCTATCGTGCCGGCGGCCGTGCTGTTTGATCTGCACATTGGTGACCCTGCCATTCGTCCCGACGCCGCAGCAGGTTACGCAGCATGTGATGCGGCCAGCGCACAAGCGCCAGCCCAAGGCAACGTGGGCGCCGGTGCTGGCGCCACGGTGGGCAAGATGTTTGGCATGGCCGGGGCCATGAAGGGCGGCATCGGTTCGGCCTCGGTCAAAGTTGGCGACTTCACGGTCGGCGCCATCGTGGCCTGCAACGCGCTGGGCGATGTGATTGATCCTGACTCAGGGCGCATCCTGGCGGGCGCACGCGACAGCAGCCACACCCTGGCAGGCACCACAGCTCAACTGCTGGCGGGCCGCACACCGGGGCAAATTCTGCCCGGCACGCAGACCACCATTGGCCTGATTGCCACCGACGCAAAACTCGACAAGGCCCAGGCCAGACGCCTGGCCCAGGTGGGGCACGACGGCCTGGCGCGGTGCATCCAGCCCGTCCACACCACATCCGACGGCGACACCTTGTTTGCGTTGGCCACAGGCCGCATCCACAAAGAACCACCCATGACGGTGCTTTGCGTGATGGCCGCCGAAGCGGTGGCCCGCGCCACGGTGCGCGCCGTGCTCGCCGCCAGCACCATGAAAAACGGCGAGCACGAATGGCCCGCCGCTTCGGATCAGGCTGCCCCATAAAGGGCAGACCGACAAGTGTTTACTTGAGCGCCTTGTAGCGCACGCGCTTGGG
>CAZPTM010000071.1:0-7903 GCA_964589665.1 uncultured Limnohabitans sp.
TGTGGACGATGCGGCCTGGCTGATCAGCGCCCTGAAAAAACTGGGCATGAGCGAAGAGAAGGACAAACTCAGCAGCCGCAGCCTGGCCAGCCTGCAGGTGCTCTACTTTGAAGAAACCGTGGAAGACAAGCTCTGGGAGCCCACCTTCATCATGGAACACCCCACCGAGATCAGCCCGCTGGCACGCGCCAACGACGTGCGCCCTGAGGTGACCGAGCGCTTCGAGCTCTACATCACTGGCCGCGAGTTCGGCAATGGTTTCAGCGAGCTGAACGACGCCGAGGACCAGGCCGCCCGCTTCCACGCGCAAGTGGCGGCCAAAGACGGCGGCGACGACGAAGCCATGTTCTTTGACCACGACTTTGTCCGTGCGCTGGAATATGGCATGCCGCCCGCCGGCGGCTGCGGCATTGGCATTGACCGCCTGATGATGCTGCTGACCGACAGCCCCAGCATCCGCGACATCATCTTGTTCCCGGCCCTGCGCCGCGAGCACGATTTGGCTTAATTCCTGGCAGATTGCCGCGCTTCGCTCGCAATGACGTGTGTGTCATTGCGAGGCACGAAGCCATCTCCAACTTCTCAGCCAGCCTTGTGCGGCAGCTTTTCTGGCGCCTCTTGCACCTCGCGCACTTCGACATCCACCACATCATCGGCAGGTGCTGCGCCCTGTTCGAAAGGCGTACCCATGCCTGGCGCGCCACCCCAACGGGCACCTTTGCGCATCTGACCAAATTGCTGCCAGACCATGACCACCTGGGGCTTTTGCCCCGTCAGCAGCCAACGCACACTGGCAAACAGCACATACACGCCCAGCGCCAGCAACAAACCGGCAAGAAAGGCCAGCCCCAGCAAACCCATGAAGAGTCTGACCAGACCTTGCAACAACACATTCATTTCATGGCTCCTTGTCAGGGCAAGCGATCGAGCGCCTGCATGTAGTCCCGTGCGCGCACCAATTCATCCCAGGCACGAGCAGGCGAACGCGGCAGCAAGGACAAGCGGCGCTCTTCACTGGCTTGATCCGGCACCCAATGGCCTTTGACCAAGGCTTCAGCCAAACCATCCAGTACTTCATCAAGCTCAGCGCCATCGTTGAACGCCGATCGATTACACAGCAGGGCCAGGTCACACCCGGCTTGTAAAGCCGCAAGTACCGCTTCTGAATAGCTGAGCTCACGACCACCGATTTGACGTGCTGCAGCCATGGACAAATCGTCCGTGCACACCACGCCATCAAAGCCCAGCTGGCCACGCAAAATATCCTGAATCCAGCGCGAAGAGAATCCGGCAGGCCGCGCATCGACCTTGCTGTAGATCACGTGCGCGGGCATCACCGCCGTGAGCACACTGCCCAGCCAGGTGTAGGGCAAAGCGTCGTCCGCCAAAATGGCTTTGAGGCTGCGTTTGTCCACCGGCAGGGCCACGTGGGAGTCGGCCTTGACGGCGCCATGCCCAGGAAAGTGTTTGCCGCAATTGGCCATGCCCGCTTGCAGCAAGCCTTGCATCAGACTGCGTGCCAACAAAGCCACCATGCGCGGATCACGTGCAAAGGCACGGTCGCCAATCACGCCGCTCTCCCCGTGGTCGAGGTCGAGGACGGGCGTAAAGCTGAAATCCACGCCACAAGCGCGCAACTCGCTGGCAAGGACAAAGCCCGCCGAAGTGGCCGCCTCGCAGGCTTTCAAGGCCCCCGAGCCCGGCATGCCTTTACCGTCTTGAAGCCACATCTCGCCAAACGCACGCATGGGCGGCAGGTGGGTAAACCCATCTGTTCTGAAACGCTGCACGCGCCCACCTTCGTGGTCCACCGCAATCAACACATCGGGGCGGATGCTTTTGACCTCTGCGCACAACTCGGTCAATTGCGCCCGGTTTTGCCAATTGCGACCAAACAAAATCAGGCCGCCCACCAGCGGGTGCTTCAAGCGCCGACGGTCGACCTTGGTGAGCGAGGTGCCGGCAATGTCCAGAATCAGGGGGGCGTGTTGTGTCATGTAGTGTTTTCTCAGATCAGGCCAAACCGGGGTAATTCAAGAGGTTTCGACCACGCAAAAGCTGGCGGCGTATTCGCTCTCATCGGTCACGGTGATGTGGGCCCTCAGCCCCTGGGCTTCAAACCAGGCTTTCAGCTCGCCATGCAGCACGATGTAGGGTTGTCCGCTAGGCAGCTTGCCCACTTCACACAAGCGCCAGGTCATGGGCATGCGCATGCCCAGCCCAATCGCTTTGCTGAAGGCCTCTTTGGCTGAGAACCGCGTGGCCAGGTAGCGCACACCTCGCTCGGGCCAACGTGCGCTGCGTTGCTTCCAGGTGGCCATTTCGGCTTCGGACAAGACCTTGGCCGCAAAGCGCTCGCCATGCCGCTCCAGACTGGCGCGAATACGGCGGATGTCGCAAATGTCTGTGCCGATGCCGTAAATCATTTTTTCAGGCAGCCCAAATAGGCTTGCACGGTGGCCGCGTAGCCCAGCTCCAACGCATCGGCCATGAGGGCGTGACCAATCGAGACCTCTTGCAAGCCCGGTACGGCTTTCACAAATGCGGGCAGGTTGTCACGGTTGAGGTCGTGGCCCGCATTGAGGCCCAGCCCCACATCCAGCGCGGCTTGTGCGGCGGCAGCGTAGCGCTGCAGTTGCGCCGCATTTTCCGGCGTGCCCCACGAAGCGGCATAGGGCTCGGTGTAGAGCTCCACACGGTCGGCCCCCACAGCGCGGGCCGCCGCCATCTGCTCGGGCACCGGGTCCATGAACAGGCTCACGCGCACGCCCAGGTCCTTGCATTCGTCAATCAAGGGTTTCAGGCGCTGAGCATCTTGCGGAAAAGTCCAGCCATGGTCGCTGGTGAACTGGCCTTCGCTGTCGGGCACAAACGTCACCTGGTGCGGACGCACTTCGCGCACATGCGCCATCAGGTTGTGAAACGGGTTGCCTTCGATGTTGAATTCGCGATCGGGCCAGGCCTTCATGAGTGCGGCCAGTTCGTCGACATCAGTGGCGCGAATGTGGCGCTCATCAGGGCGGGGGTGAATGGTGATGCCTTGCGCACCCGCCTGCAGGCACAACTGCGCCGCACGCGTGACGCTGGGAATGCCCAGATGGCGCGAATTGCGCAACAGCGCCACCTTGTTGACGTTGACGGACAGCGACACGGCGCCAGAAACTTGTGTGTTCATAGGTTTTGCAAATCCAGCATCATTTGACGGGTCTTGAGTGCGTCTACGCCGCAGTGGTGCGTCAGCAATTGCCGCAGCATGGTGCGCAAAGCCACCGAGGACAGCTCAGGGCGCTGCCACAAGGCTGTGAGCTCTTGCCCTGCTGAAATGGCCAAGTGCAAGGCTTGCCACTGTGCGCCTTGCAGATGGTAACGGTCATCGGCGCCAGCTTGGCGCAAGCCCACTTCAGGCACCAGGACGTAGGCCCGTTCAGGCTCCAGCGCACGCAGGCTCAGGGTTTGTACATCCAGGGCTGGCATAAAGCCCAACTCGCGCAGTAGCAGCAACTCAAAAGCCCGCAGGGCGGGCTGCAGCAGTGCGCTTTGACCGCTGGCCAGCAAAGCCACCGTGGGCGCATATACATCAAACACCTGAGGGTGAGGATCATCACGCGCCAGCAAACGCATCAATAATTCGTTGAGGTAATAACCTGAGAGCAAGGCCTCTCCAGTGGGCATCACATGTCCACCCACCCAGTCGACAGCTTTGAGGGTACGGATGTCTGCATCGCCCCCATAGCTGATACGCAAGGGCTGCAAGGGCAACAGCACAGGCCGGAAACTGGAGCTGGGCTTTTTCACGCCCTTGGCCACCAACGCCACACGTCCGGCATGGCGCGTGAACATCTCCAGAATCAGGCTGCTTTCGCTCCAGTCGTAGTGGTGCAGTACATACGCTGGCTCATCCCCGATGCGTTTGGTGGCCATGGCTTGTGCCTGTGGTGCGGCCTGAGCGCTTTACTCGTAACCGAAAGAGCGCACGCGGGCCTCGTCGTCGGCCCAGCCCGAACGCACCTTCACCCACAACTCGATGAACACCTTGGCGTCCATCAGCTTTTCCAGCTCCTGCCGGGACTCCATGCCGATGCGCTTGAGTTTTTCGCCCTTGTCACCAATCACCATGGCTTTATGGCTGTCGCGCTCGACCACAATGGTCGCAGCAATACGCACCATCCGGTTCGCCGTGCGACCAGGTTCTTCTTCAAACTTGTCAATCACCACCGTCGAGGTGTAGGGCAGCTCATCGCCGGTCAAACGAAACAGCTTTTCACGCACGATTTCGCTGGCCAGGAATTTTTCGCTGCGGTCTGTCAGCTCGTCTGGCGAATACCACCAGCCTTGCTCGGGCAGGTATTTTTCGCAAATACCCAACAGGCGCTCGATGTCCTTGGGGTTCTTGGCCGACATGGGCACAAATTCGGCAAACGCGTGTCGCTCCTGCATATCGCGCAGCCAGGGCGCGATTTCGGCGCGGCGATGCACAGCGTCCAGTTTGTTAGCCACCAGAAGCGTTGGAATATTGGGTTTGAGCAAGGACAAGACCTTCGCATCGGCCAGTGTGAATTGACCAGCTTCCACCACAAACAAGACCAGGTCCACATCGCCCACAGCGCCCATGACGGTTTTGTTCAGCGACTTGTTCAGTGCAGTACTGTGGCGGGTCTGAAAACCCGGCGTGTCGACAAACACGAACTGGGTCGCGCCCTCGGTGCGCATACCGGTAATACGATGGCGCGTGGTCTGCGCCTTGCGCGAGGTGATGCTGATTTTTTGTCCCACCAAAGCATTGAGCAAGGTGGACTTGCCCACGTTTGGCTTGCCCACAATGGCCACGAGACCGCAACGTTGCGGGCCTGTTGCTTGCTCAGGCGCGGCCTCGGCCACGGGCGGCAAGTCTTGCGCTTCAGATGCAGAGCGCGGTTGCACGGTCACACCCGGAATGTCGATGGAGCGGCGGCGCAGCCGCTCGTGTGACGTTTGCTCGGGTGTGTTGTTGTGGTCAGTCATGCTTTGTCTGCCTGGGTCAGGATGGTGAGCAAGGCGGCAGCCGCTGCTTGCTCGGCGGCGCGGCGTGAAGCGCCTGTACCGCGTTCGTGTTTTTTCAAGTCCGGCACTTCGCAAGCCACTTCAAAGGTTTGGCGATGTGCCGCGCCGCTGGTCCCAATGACGGTGTAACGCGGCAGGGGCAGTTTGCGCCCTTGCAACCATTCCTGCAACTGCGTCTTGGGGTCTTTTTCAGCCGCTTGCATGTCGGGGCGAATCTCTACCTTGGCAAACAGGCGCTGCACCAGTGCGTGTGCGGCATCAAAGCCACCGTCCAGGTAGACCGCACCAATAAGGGCCTCCAACGCATCGGCAAGAATAGACGCACGGCGCGTGCCGCCCGACTTCAACTCACCTTCGCCCAGGCGCATGCGCCCAGGCAGCTCCAGATGCAGCGCCAGCTGGTGCAGGGTTTCCTGCTTGACCAGGTTGGCACGCACGCGGGATAAATCGCCCTCGGGCATTGTGGCCAGACGATCGAACAACAAGTGCGCCACCACCAAGTTGAGCACCGAATCGCCCAGAAATTCGAGCCGTTCGTTGTGGTCTGCGCCAAAGCTGCGATGGGTCATTGCACGCTGGAGCAGGCGCACATCGCGGAAAGCGTAGCCCAGTCGTGTTTGCAAATCGGCCAGGGCTGCAGGTGCGGTCATGCTGCGTACCCCATCAGTCAAACGATCCAATGCGTTTGAAATTACCAAAGTTCATCCAGACGAAGAAGGCCTTGCCCACAATGTTGGCGTCTGGCACAAAGCCCCAGTAGCGCGAGTCCAGCGAGTTGTCGCGGTTATCGCCCATCATGAAATAGTGGCCTTCGGGCACTTTGCACATCACGCCTTCGACGCTGTAACGGCATTGGTCACGGAAAGGGTAATCGCCCACGCCCGCAATAAAAGCCGGCCGGTCGTTGTCCTGAATCAGCAGGTGCGGTTTGTCACTCAGGCTCTCACGCTCTTGTTTGAAATAGCGCATGACCGATTCGTCAAAAAACTCAGGAAGGCTCTCGGTGGCAACAGGCTTGCCGTTGATGCTCAGTTTCTTGTTCAGGTAGGCAATCTCGTCACCCGGCAAGCCCACCACGCGTTTGATGTAGTCCACGCTGGGGTTGGGCGGGTAGCGAAACACCATCACATCGCCTCGACGCACAGGTTCGCCTTGCGTGATTTTGATGTTAGCTACCGGCAAGCGCAGGCCGTAGTGAAACTTGTTGACCAAAATGAGGTCTCCGACCTGCAAGGTCGGGATCATCGAGCCAGAGGGAATCTTGAAGGGCTCAAACAGGAACGAGCGCAGGATGAACACCACAGCAATGACCGGGAACAAACCTGCTGTCCAGTCAAGCCACCAAGGCTGCATGATGAGCTTTTCGCTGGCGGCAGAGACATCCACATCGGTCTGGGTAATGCCCATACGCGAGAGTTCTTCACGGCGTTGAGCCGCCTGTGCTTGCAATTGGGCCACAGCAGCTTTGCGCTTGGGCAAGAACACCAAACGCTCTGCAATCCAATAGACCCCAGAAACCCCCGTGGCCATGAGCATGAGCAAAGCAAAGTTACCCGTAAACATGCCCAAGTACCAGCCGGCGCCGTAGGCCACAAAAGCACCCAGAATAAAACCTGTCAATAAAGGCATCAGTCTTCCACCTGCAAAATGGCCAGGAACGCTTCTTGCGGCACCTCGACCGAACCAATCTGTTTCATGCGTTTTTTACCCGCTTTCTGCTTTTCCAGCAGCTTGCGCTTACGGGTGATGTCGCCACCATAGCACTTGGCCAGCACGTTCTTGCGTAATGCCTTGATGGTTTCACGGGCAATGACGTTACCGCCAATGGCGGCCTGAATAGCCACATCGAACTGCTGACGGCTGATGATCTCGCGCATCTTGGCCGCTACCGCGCGACCCCGATATTGCGATTGGCTACGGTGCACGATGATGGACAGCGCGTCCACCTTCTCGCCGTTGAGCAGCATGTCCACCTTGACCACGTCGGAGGCGCGGTACTCCTTGAACTCGTACTCCATGGAGGCGTAGCCGCGTGAGACCGACTTGAGCTTGTCAAAGAAGTCCAACACGATCTCGCCCAAGGGCAGCTCATAGGTCAGCAACACCTGTTTGCCCAGGTATTGCATGTTCATTTGCACGCCGCGTTTTTGATTGGCCAGCGTCATCACCGGGCCCACATAGTCCTGCGGCATGTAGAGGTGCACGGTCATGATGGGTTCGCGGATTTCCTGAATCCGACCCTGCTCAGGCATCTTGGCGGGGCTTTCGACCTGATAGGTCTCGCCATCGCCGGTGGTGACTTCGTAGACCACCGACGGCGCAGTGGTGATGAGGTCTTGGTCGAACTCGCGCTCCAGGCGCTCTTGCACGATTTCCATGTGCAACAGGCCCAAGAAACCGCAGCGGAAGCCAAAGCCCAAGGCTTGCGAGACCTCGGGCTCAAAGCGCAGAGCCGCGTCGTTGAGCTGCAATTTCTCCAGCGCATCGCGCAGGGCGTCAAATTCGCTGGCTTCGGTGGGGTACAGACCCGCGAAGACCTGTGGCTTGACCTCTTTGAAGCCCGGCAGTGGCTGGGTGGCCATTTGGTGAATGGCACTGCCTGTGCGCATCACGGTGACGGTATCGCCCACCTTGGCCGCGGCCAGCTCCTTGATGCCAGCGATGATGTAGCCCACCTCGCCCGTTTCCAGTGCCGGGCGCTCCAGTGCCCCCGGGGTGAAGACCCCGACCTTGTCGGCGTGGTAACTCAGGCCATTGGCCATGAGCTTGATGCGGTCTCCGCGCTCCAACCGCCCATCGACCACGCGCACCAACATCACCACGCCCACATAGGCGTCGTACCAGCTGTCGATGATCATGGCGC
>CAZPTM010000072.1:0-7790 GCA_964589665.1 uncultured Limnohabitans sp.
AATGTTGCGGTTGTACATGGCAGTCCTTTAAAAATGGAACCTTGGCGTGGCTTGCGAAAGCGCTGACAAGGGCTGCCCAGGCGAACGGCTAAAAACAGGGGGTATACCCGCGCTGTTGCGCACTCCCTAGTGGT
Organism: uncultured Limnohabitans sp.; assembly: GCA_964589665.1. Lineage (GTDB taxonomy): Bacteria > Pseudomonadota > Gammaproteobacteria > Burkholderiales > Burkholderiaceae_C > Limnohabitans_A. Next base: position 135 of record CAZPTM010000072.1, read on the forward strand.
TGGTGACGTTGCCGCCATGTCCACGTCAGGCCCGCTTGGATGCCGGACCCTATCGCCAGTTGTGCGCCCCCGTAGTGTAGCGGACAGTCGCTTGTGCCGGCTGGTGGTCAGAAGCGGTCGGGTGCAATGGCTAAAAGCTCGGGCACGGGTTCTTGTCGAGCAACTTTTTCTAGTTGCAAATATTCGGAAACCACCCTTAGAAGGTAGTTTTTGAGGTCAAGTTGCCCCGATTGTTCGCCGTAGAGCTCAATGCCGGTTTCCAAAGAGCCACTGTCCTGAACCATGGACTGTAATTGGCGCGTACCTAACCGCATATTGGTCAGGGGGTCGTAGGTGGCCAGCTTTCCGCCAAAGTTACTCAAGCTGGATTTGAACTGAGCAGGCACGATTTGCATCAGCCCCATGGCACCTTTGGTGCCCATGGCATAGGGGTTGAAGCCCGACTCTACGGCCATGACAGCCAAAATCAGGTTGGCCGGCAATTGGGTGTTGGCCCCTAAAGTGCTCGCTTCAGTGATGAGGGCTGCCAGCGGTTCGGCAGCAATTTTGTAACGACGACTGAGCCAGCGTGCGACCGCGACCTGGTTTGTGTTGAGACCCTTCAGATCTGAGGCCAGGGACCGGCCCAAAAAATCTTCGGCCGAGAAAGCACCTTCAGGCAACTGACTTTGAAGCCAGGCCATGGTTTTTTCACTGACCGCAGTACGCAACTCTGGGCGGGCGGCAAAAGCCAGCAGCAGCACCATCACACTCAAACCCAACAGGGCCAAGGAGTGGCGCAACATCACCACAAAGCCTTCTCGAATGTCTTGTGCGCCAGTCAGGAGCACTTGCTTGACACGGTCTAACGGGTTACGTTCAGACATGAAGACTGATTGTCTTGGCTTGTTAATAACCAGTCAATCATGAGGATTTGTTGGTTAATTACCCAAAATGATGAAGGTCGAGGCCAACTTGCGCCAGAGCCACACCAAGCCTTGTTACATTAAGCGGCTACACATAAAACGTTTTTTCAGGAACCTGCAGCGGTGACTTCGACCCCTTCTCATGATTTGGATGCGCTTGACCAATTGACCCAAGGCGCATTTTCTGCGGCAACCAGCGGTGACCGCAGTGCTTGTTTGCGTCAATGGCTCAGTACCGAGCCCGATATGGCTTTGGTGCAAGAAGTGTTTGCGCAGATGAGTCACAAGGATAAAGGCGCAGCCAAGCTTCTCAAAGAGCGCATCGACGAGTTCAAGCGTCAAGGTCAGCAAGATGCATTGGCGCAAGACTGGGCCGAGCGTGCTCAAATCTTGTTGTCTGGTTCGCGATTGAACATTGCAGATGCCATGGCTTGGCAGCGCGATGCGGCCAAGGCTGGCGCACCATTATCGCGAGAGCCCTTGGCTGCTTTGAAGGTGGCGTTGGCCGAAAAAGTGCGATTGATTGAAGAGTTGCAACACCAGGTCATGGTCGAGCGTGAAGCTGCCGTGCTGCTGGCGCAACGTGTGGAGGTGTTGTCCACTAAACCACTGGCTGAAGTGCAGGCCGCTCAGCCGCAGCTGACCCAGGACGTGGCGCAATGGCAGGCACAGGCTCGGGCTTTGCAGATGAAGCCCGACTGGGCCAGCGTGGACATGAAGTTGCCAGTTCAGCTGCAGGCCGCACACGAGCAGTTGCAAGCTGTCTGGAGTGGTTTCGAACAAGCGCTTGTCCATGCGGTACAAGCACTGAGCGATAAGGAAGCCGCCTTGCCTGAAGTGCCCGTGTGGGCCGACGAGGTGCGCCGTGCTCGTGGTGAAGTGGTTGATGCAGCTGCGCCTTCGGCTACTGCGGCCAAGCCTGTGCGTGCAGCAACTGACCCCCAGCAACGCCAGCAACAACGGGCTCAAGCGACGACTGCTGTTGAGCAATTGCTGCAGTCACTCGATCCACTCATTCAGGATGGCAATGGAGGCGCTGACGCTGTTGCGTCCTTGCGTGCTGCGCTCAAGGAGCACGGACAAGCCATGGACCACACCCTGGACGCTCGCGTGCACGAAGCGCTTCTCGCCTTGGGTGATGCCGAGGGGTGGCAACGCTGGCGTGCGGATCAGCTGCGCCAGGCGCTGGTGTTGCGCGCAGAGGCTTTGATGGTAGAGGCGCCAGGACCTGTAACTCCATCTGAGCCCGAGTCTGTTTCTGATGAGTCTGACAAATCAGAAGCACAGGCCTCCGACAAGGTCGTCGTTGAGGCGGCGACGCCTGTACAGCAGCCAGCAGCGGCTCGAGTCCCTGCTTTGAAGGGCCGCAAGATGCAGGAAGCCATTCGACAGCTGCGCCAGGAATGGAAAACGGCCGATCAAGGGGGTTACCCCAACCACGGTTTGTGGCGCCGCTTTGATGCTGCTTGCAATGCGGCATATGCCACTGTTGAAGATTGGTTGGGACAGATCAAGCAAGAAGCGGGTGAACAACGCAAGCGTCGCGCAGACCTGATGCAGGAACTACAGGCCTGGACTCAACAAGAAGGACAGGGCGATGATTGGCGTGGACATATTCGTGCCTTACACGACTTCTCAGAACGCTGGCGTCATGCCGGGCACATGCACGAAAAGGCTTTCGCCCAGCTCCAGCAACAGTGGAAAGACGCATACAAGTTGGCGGGTTCGCGGTTGCATGCAGCCCAGAAACAGTCTTTGACTGCACGCCATCATTTCATCGAGCAGGCCAAAGCATTGGCTGAGGCCACGCCTTTGAATATTGAGGGTGTCAAAAAGTTGCAGCAAGCCTGGCAAGCCGAGGCGCAAAAAGTGCCTCTCGATCGCCGTACCGAGCAAAAGCTGTGGGAGAGTTTTCGCGCTCCCATTGATCAAGCTTTCCAGCGCAAAGGTCCGGCGCGAGAGCGTGCACCCCAGGCGGTTCTGAGTCCTCAGGATCAAGCCGTTTTCGATGCAGCCAAAGCCTTGGAGCAAGCTAATGTGGGGGGCGATGCCGCCACCATTCGCCAGGCCATGCAGGCACTGGAGGCGGCTTTGCAAGCCCAACGTTCGAAACCAGCATCTGCCCCCCTTGCTGCAACACCTGCACAAGTTTCACCAGAGGTGCAGGCGACATCCGATGACACGTCCGCCTCGGATGAGGCGTCAGCAGTCTCTGTTGCACCCAAGGCACCCAAAGCAGTAGTTGCTGTTCGTGGAGATGATCGCCCAGGTGCACTTCGTGCTAATACGCCTGTATCCAAAGAACAAGGACGCAAACCTTATGGTGGCCGCGATGGCCGCCGCGACGATGCGCGTCCACGTCGAGAAGATGGCCCGCGTGCCCCCCGTCTGGCAGACGCCGCGTTTCATGCTCAACGTCAGGCCATGGAACATGCACAGGCTGCCTTGCGAAAATTGCAAGCGCAGGCTCACGGCGAGGTGCTGACACAGTTGCTGGGTAGTTGGCAATCGCGCGACCCTGAGGCGCTGCCTGCTGTGCAGGAGTTGGGCCGCGGCGTCAATGCTGCTGTACGCCAGAGTTGGCGCCAGGCTCTTGAGCAAGCTCCGACTGTCGGGGCGGGCGATACGGCATTGCTGCGCCTGGAAATGGCTGCGCAAGTGCCCACGCCAGCAGACAAACTCCAAGCGCGTCGCGCACTTCAGTTGCAGTTGCTCACGCGTCGCAACGACCCAGCCCCTGAGCAGACATGGGCCCAGGATGTGGCGCAAGTTCTGCGCGAGCCCCATGATGCTGTGCAGGCCCGTCGTCTTCAAGCTTCGCTCAAGGTGTTGCTCAAAGGCTAAACCTTTATTCGCTTCCGCCATGAACCCTGAAGGTGTATGCCTTCAGGGTTTTTTCATCTGCGCTTTTTAGACTGCAGTCATGAAATACATCAAGGAGAGGCGATGAACATCAAGCGGTACTGGGTAGTGATGTGTGTTGTCTGCGCAAGCGCGATGGCACAGGCAGGCAGTCCTCAGGCGCAATTGCAGCGTTGGGAGAAAGCTGCCGGTCAACAGGGTGTAGCGACGCGTGGCGAACAGTTTTTTCAAATTAAACATGGTAACGATTGGTCTTGCGCCAGCTGCCACGGCATGCCGCCCAGCCAGATCGGCAAGCATGCCAGCACTGGCAAAGCCATAGAGCCATTGGCACCTGCAGTCAACGTCAAACGACTTACGGATGACGCAAAGGTGGACAAATGGTTTCGCCGCAACTGCAAGGATGTGCTCTCACGCGAGTGCACAGCCGTTGAAAAGGCAGATGTACTGGCCTATTTGATTGAGGTGAAGAAATGAAAGCAAAACTCTACAAAATATGGATGCTTGGGTTAGCAGTATGGTCTGTGTGTAGCGGAGTTTCAGCTTCCGAATATGAACGACCAGTGAACCTGCTGGATGCCTACAAGCAGGAATGCAGTGCTTGTCATACGGCCTATTCGCCAGCCATGTTGCCGGCCGCATCATGGCAGCGCATCATGTCTGGTCTTGAGCGCCACTACGGGGTCGATGCCTCGCTTGACAGTAAAACAGTGACCGAGGTGTCGCAGTGGCTCAGTGCCCATGCGGGCACATCCAGAAAAGTGACCACCGCGCCGCCACAAGACCGTATTACCCGCTCAGCGTGGTTTGAGCGCAAGCATCGTGAGGTGTCAGACGGCGTGTGGAAACGCGCCAGTGTGCGAAGCCCGGCGCAATGCGCCGCGTGTCATACCCGTGCAGACCAAGGAGACTACGATGAAGACCATGTCCGTATCCCCCGCTGACGTGGCCATGGGCGCAGGGCAGCCTCCCAAAGGGCGGCGCACAGTGGATTTGATGACCCGAGCCTTGCACGTTTTGATGGCTATCTCTTTTGCCTTAGGCTACATCACCTCTGAAAGTGAGCGCCTGAAGCTGCTTCACATCACTGCAGGTTACACCCTCTTGGGCTTGTTGCTGGCTCGAGTGTTATGGGGTCTGTGGGGACCCAGGCCAGCGAGGTGGACAGTGCTCAGGCAAAAATTGCTGGGTTTTCGGCAACTCCTGCAGTCTGTGCCGAACATCCAGGCTTGGATGGTCAGGCTGCAAGCGCCAGTGCTGGCGGCCAGCATTGCGCTGGTGCTGTTGTGTATGGCTCCCTTGGTGCTCACTGGCTATGTGGCTGAACAAGATTGGCTGGGGTGGGGGGATGCCATCGGCGAGTTGCATGAGGCAGTGGCTAACCTGATGTTGCTAGGGGTGCTGGCCCACGTAGGCGCGGTGTTGGTGTTCAGTTTGCTGCGTCGGAAAAATCTGGCCATGCCCATGTTGACAGGACGAGTGCCCGAAAGCGGTCCTGACCTCGTGCGCAACAACCAGACGGTATGGGCCTTGCTGTTGATCGTGGCTGTCCTGCTCTTTTGGGCTTGGCAGTGGTGGGTTTGATGCCCCCAGACCTTGGCGCACAATGAGCACGAACGAGAAAAACACAAGCGCTGGAGTGGACTGTGCGGATATTGTTGGCTGAAGATGATGAGTTGTTGGGTGCAGGCCTGAGGGCAGGTCTGCAGCAGCAAGGCTTTATGGTGGATTGGGTACGCGATGGTGTGGCGGCTGAACGCGAACTTTTGACCGGGCAGTACCAGGCTGCCGTGCTTGATCTCGGCTTGCCTCGACAAGACGGCATGCAGACATTGGCCATGGTACGTGCGCGCAAGGTCAGTACGCCGGTGCTCGTATTGACGGCTCGTGATGGTGTGCCTGATCGTATTGCAGGGCTTGATGCTGGCGCAGATGACTACTTGGTCAAGCCAGTGGATTTGCTGGAGCTTGCGGCGCGTCTACGAGCGTTGGTGCGCCGTTCGCATGGGGTGACTGAGCCTGAATGGGTTGCAGGTGCTTTGCGGATTGACCCGGTGGGCCGACAGGTGCGGCTTGATGACGAGCTGGTAGAGCTGTCGGCGCGTGAATATGACTTGTTGCAAATCTTCATGCTTAACGCTGGCAGAGTGCTAACTCGCGACCAAGTCGAGCAGCAGTTGTACCAGTGGGGTGCAGAGGTCAGTAGTAACACGGTAGAGGTGCACGTGTATCACTTGCGCAAAAAGCTGCATGCAGGGGTGATCGAAACCATTCGTGGTGTGGGGTACATGATGCCAAAGGCCATCCGCTCGGCAAAGGATTTGGCATGAGCGCTCATCGTTTCAGGGTTTATTCTCTGCAGTGGCGATTGACGTGGATGTTGGTGCTATCCACAGCCGTGGTTTGGCTGGTGGTGTTGGCCTCGACCTGGTGGCGAACAGCCCATGAACTCAGTGAGTTGCTCGATGCCCACTTGGCGCAAACCGCTACTGTGCTCGCCGCCCAGGCGGGGCACGATGATGATGATTTCACCGTTGATCCGGTTTTGCACAAATACCAAACCAAGGTGGCCTTTCAAATCTGGCATGAAAACACATTGTTGGGTCAATCTGCCAGGGCTCCTGAACAGCAGCTCATGCCCTTGGGTGTGCGTGGGTTTACCGATCAAACCATCAACGGCGAGCATTGGCGCGTATTTGCAACGCAGGGCCATGAGCCTGATGTCTGGGTCATGGTGGCCGAACAGTCCAAGGCGCGGCGTGAAATTTTGCTGGCAGGTTTGCAAAGTGCGGTTGGGCCTGTCCTGATCGGCTTGCCTGTGCTGGCTTTGCTGATCGGCTGGCTGGTCATGCGCGCATTGGCTCCTTTGCGCCTGTTAGGTAGAACTGTGGCCCAGCGTCATGCACAGGCCTTACAGCCTCTTGAGGCTGATGTTTCGGGCATGAGTGAGGTGCATCCACTGGTGCTGGCGCTCAACCAGCTTTTTTCGCAGGTGCAGGAGCACATTGAAAGCGAGCGACGCTTTACGGCAGACGCCGCGCACGAGCTGCGAACGCCAATTGCAGCTATCCGAATGCAGGCTCAGGTGATGCAGGGGGCTGCCAACGATGACGAGCGTAGACAAGCGATGCAAGCCGTCTTGCGCGGCTGTGATCGGGCAACGCATTTGGTGGCTCAATTGCTGGATCTGGCTCGACTTGATGCCCATAGCATTGAACAGGCTCTAGTGCCTGTGGATGTTATGGAGCCTACACGCCAAGTGTTGGCTGATTTGATCCCGCAGGCCTTGCAGCAGGGCGGGGGTATTGACCTGCAGGGTCCAAATCGCTTGCTGCTACGCACCGATGCTGTCAGGGTTGCTGTGGTGCTACGCAATCTGGTGGACAACGCACTGCGTTATAGCTCCACATCGGCGCAGGTACTGGTGCGTTGGCATTCCTCACCGCCCATGCTTGAAGTTCAGGATGCGGGACCAGGTATGAGCGAAGAAAACATGCAGCGTTTGGGTGATCGGTTTTTCCGCGCAGACTCGTCGCGTGAGGGCAGTGGTCTGGGTTGGTCCATCATTCGGCGTATTGCTCAGCGCGAGGGCTTGAAAGTACAGGTCGGCCCCAGTGCTGAGCTGGGTGGTTTGCGTGTGTGTTTGGTGTGGCCAACTCAGGCGCAGGCCTGATCGGGCTGTAGCCGTTGCACATCGCCATCGACGTACAGACGAAGCACTTGGGCGCGTTGTGGTGTGTGGTCTAAAGACCAGTCGCTAAGTACTATGCGTCGATGGTTCTGGTCAAGCACATGGTCGGTTGGCCGATGGGTGTGTCCATGAATCAGGGTGCTAGCATGGCAGTCGCGCAACCACTGCAGGCATAAAGCCGTGTCCGGGTCTGCGTAA
>CAZPTM010000073.1:0-7657 GCA_964589665.1 uncultured Limnohabitans sp.
CGTTGGTGCCGGTGGAGGACTCGGCCGCAAAGTGGGCGGCGGCCTCCAAATAGCCATAACCTGCTTTGGGCTTCATTTTGTAAGCGACCAGAATGTGGCCGCCCCCGGCGATCAGCTCGTCCTCTTTCAGGCTCAGGTCTGAATAACGTGCGCTTTGGTCCATGTGTGTCTCCTTGGGTGGTCCTGGATATCAGGGGATGTACGGACTTTAAAAATCTTCTTCGATAAGGTAAATTCAAACTTAATAGACGTCTGATTAAATTATTGCTGAATGAAAAACGCCACCTTCCGTCAATTGCGGGTGTTCAACGAGGTTGCCCGCCACCTCAGTTTTGTGCGCGCCGCCGAAAGCCTGCACCTGACGCCACCGGCTGTGACCATGCAAATCAAGGAGCTGGAGGGCCATGTGGGCATGCCCCTGTTCGAGCGCGCCGGCAAGAAGGTGAGCCTGACGACCGCAGGCGAATACATGCTGGTTTATGCCCGCAAAATTTTGGCCACCGTCAAGGACGCCGAAGACGCTGCTGCACGCTTGCAGCGTGCCGAGACCGGGGTACTGACCATCGGCATGGTCAGCACGGCCAAGTACTTCATGATGCGCATGCTCGCCGACTTTCGCAGCAAGCACACAGGTGTAGACATTCGTCTGTCCATGGGCAACCGCGAGCAGCTGGTGCGCATGTTGCAGGCCAACGAGGTGGACATTGCGGTGATGGGACGCCCACCCAAAGAACTGCAAACCCGCGCCGAGCCTTTTGCTGCGCACCCCCACGTGTTTGTGTCCGCGCCGGACCACCCTTTGGTCGAGCGCGGCCCTTTGACGCTGGAAGACTTGCGCCCCTATGACTTCATCGTGCGTGAGCCCGGCTCAGGCACGCGCGTGGCCATGGAGAAGTTTTTTGAAGACCACCATGTGGAACCGCGCTTGAAGATGCAGCTGCACAGCAACGAAACCCTCAAGCAAGCGGTCATGGCCGGCCTGGGCTTGGGCTTCGTGTCGCTGCACACGATTGGGCTGGAAATTGAGCAAGGCCTCATTCACGTGCTCGACATCAAGGACGCGCCGGTGGTGCGCGCCTGGAACGTTGTGCACACCCAATCGAAAATGCTCTCGCCTGCGGCTGAGGCCTTTCGCTACTTCATGCTCGAGCAGGCCGAAGCCTATTTGGCCGCCAAATTTGGACCCTTGTGGCCCGGCCCGCAAATCAACGCAGGTTGAGCGCCTTCAATCCATCAACAAGCGTTCGTTGCGGATTTCGTAGCGGCGCCCTTGCTTGTCGAGCGGCGCCAATGCGCCATCACGCACCAGCGCGCTGATTTCGCGGCTGACGGTTTCGAGCTTGAGGTCGAGCATGGCGCCCATGTCGTCGCGCGCGAAAAACGCGGTGGTTTTGGGCGCATCTGGATCTCGCATTTTCAGGGCCAGCCCAGCCACGCGCTGGCGCGCTGTGCCAAAGTTGAGCTCGGCCAGCCAGTCGTCTGCATCCTTGAGGGCTTGTTGCCACTTTTGCATCAGGCGCATGTGCATGCGCGGAGAGTTGGAAGACAGGTTGTGGATGACCGACAGCGGGATGCGGCACACGCTCACCTCGGTCAGGGCCACTGCCTCACTGTCGTAGTGGGAGGTGGCCAAGGCCTCCAGACCCAGCACATCGCCAGGGCGCAGTACGCGCACAATGCGCTCGCGGCCATCGCTGGTCGAGCGCACCAGCTTGACCATGCCTTTGCGTAACGTGAACAGCCCCAGGGCCTGCTCGCCTTCGGTGTAGAGCACCTCGTCGAGAGGGAAAGTGAGATCGTCAATGGGCGAATGGATCAGGTTGAAATCCTGCTCATTGAGGTCTGCAAAAAGCACCATGTCGCGGATGCCGCAGCTGCGGCAGTCGGATGTGCCTTTCCAGGCTGATTCAATTTTGATGGGTATCACTGCGGGTGCCTTTGACACGTCCAGCCATTGGGGCGATGCCGAAATTTATCACGCCTTGATCTACATCACGATCGGCAAGGTCATTTCCCTCGGGGGTACGCGCGCCCTTAAAGGCCTTTGCGCGCCTGCTGCAAGCGCTCTTGCAAATAAGGGCCATAAAAGTCGGGCAAATAAGTACCCTCCATGCGCTCGGCCACTTCCTTGCCTCCGGGACCGATGAACAGCAAAGTGGGCGCCACTTTGGTCTGCCAGCGACGCGCCATGTGGTCGTGCGTGACGGGTTTACCTGCGAAGTCTTCGGTCATGGCGTCAGAGCGCATGTCTACCTGGACGATGTGCAGCCCGGCCTTCCACATCGGATGCAGGTGACTGCGACGGGAAATGCGGCAAAACGGACAGTTCTCGAGACTGACCATGACCACCAGGGGCTCGTGGCGCTGCAGTGCCTGCGCCAACTCCCTTGTCAAGGAAGTTGAGGGCTGCAGCGGCGCGTCGGACGCGGCTTGGGCCGCTCCCAACAGCAGCAAGGCCCCCATCAGGGCGAGCCCGAAATGGCGAAGCCACATACGCTCAATGCCCAAAGCCAAGCTCATGCCCAAACCTTCCTGAAAACCCCGACAATAGCGGGTTGCCTGCAAGGCAGGCTTTCATATAAGAAAACGCTGAATTATTCGTGATGATGGAATTTCTCGCAAGCTCGATCGAGCGCTTTGGTGACCGCCATGTCCTGGCCATGGGCGGACTGCTCATTGGTCTGTTGTTTGGCCTGCTGGCCCAGCGCTCGCGTTACTGCGCTCGTGCGGCAGTGCTCGAATGCTGCGAGCGCCAACCGGCAGTGCGTACCAGCGTGTGGTGGCTGGGTTTTGCGGCCTGCGTGTTGGGCGTGCAGCTGCTGGTCATGGGCGGCGGCCTGCGTCCGGAGGTGAGCCGCTTCATCGCCCAGCCGGGCAGCTACTCGGGCGCCATTTTGGGTGGCCTGCTGTTTGGCGTTGGCATGGTTCTGGCCAAGGCCTGTGCGGGCCGGATGATTGTTTTGTCAGGCCAAGGCAATTTGCGCGCCGTTCTGGCCGGTTTGATTTTCGCCGTGGCCGTGCAGGCGAGCATTGGCGGCTGGCTGGCGCCCTTGCGGCGCAGCCTGTCGGCGCTATGGCCTGTTGACCCGGGTCCTCACCGCAATGTCCTGAGCTTACTGGGCGCCGCGCCTTGGCTGGGCACTGTGCTGGCCCTGGCCATGATGGTTTCTGCTTTGTTGCTGTTTGCACGCTATCACCGTGGTCGCTGGGGCTTGGGCCTCATGGCCTCAGGCGCAGGTTTGTGCGTGGCGCTGGCCTGGGGCTTTACCCAAGCGGTAGCCAGCCAGTCGTTTGAGGCGATTGCCGTTCAGAGCCTGACCTACAGCAGCCCATCGGCCGAGTGGCTCATGCGTGTGCTCTCCAGTGACACCGCTGCCAGTTTTGGCTTTGAAAGTGGCTTGCTGCCTGCCACTTTTGCAGGTGCATTTTTGGGTGCACTGCTGGGGCGGGACTTCAAATTTGAAGGCTTCAAAACCGAGAACCGCCTGGGTCACTACATGATCGGCGCGGTTTTCATGGGTTTTGGTGCTGTTTTGGCTGGAGGCTGCACGATTGGTGCCGGCATGAGCGGCGGCTCGATTTTTGCTGTCAGCGCCTGGCTGACCCTGCTCTCCATCTGGCTGGGCGCAGCCCTGACGTGGCGAGCACACAAAGCGCTGGGATGGGCGGTTTAAGACCCGCCAAATCTTGAGATGCGTCAATCTGGCGTCAGCGGTGCTGGCGTACCATTGCATTCATATTCACGAATAGACGAATGGAGTGAGCCATGTCCATGGCGCAATGGGTGGAGTCCTACGGGCACGATTGGGTGCTGGCCGTTGCCGGCGCTGGCGCAGGTCTGATGTTTGGCTTTATGGGGCAGCGCTCCAAGTTTTGTCTGCGCGCAGCTGTGATCGAATTCTGGCACCGCAAATTCGGCGAAAAACTCATTGTCTGGTTATTGGCGTTTTCGTCCGCCGTGATTGCTGTGCAAACCATGACTTTGCTAGGTTGGCTGGACTCCAGTTCGGCTCGGCAAATCTCCAGCACCGGCAGCTTGTCAGGAGCTCTCATTGGGGGCATGGTTTTTGGTGCAGGCATGATCCTGACCCGCGGTTGCGCCAGCCGTTTGCTGGTGCTCTCGGCCAATGGTAATTTGCGCGCCCTGCTCTCGGGTTTGATATTTGCGGTGGCTGCGCAATCAGCCTTGTCGGGGGCCTTGTCGCCCTTGCGCCTGGAAATCAGCAGCTGGTGGATTGTGGAGGGCGGCCCTTCGCGTGACCTTCTGGCCCGTTTGGGCGTGGGTCATGGTTTTGGTCTGGCTATGGGCGGTATTTGGCTGTTGGCCGCTTTGTACTTTGCGTGGCATAGCCCCAAGCGCAGCTTCTGGATGTGGATTGGCGGCATTGGAACCGGCCTGAGCGTGGCACTGGCGTGGGGCCTGACGCAATGGGTTGCGATTGAGACCTTTGGCGAAGCCCAAATCCAGGGCGTCACCTTCAGCGGGCCCTCGGCCGACTGGCTCATGCGTGTGGTCCAGTGGCCTGCCCCGGGGTTGGACTTCGGTTTCGGTTTGATGCCCGGCGTGTTTCTGGGCTCGTTCCTGGGTGCTGTGTTCGGACGCGAGTGGAAGCTCGAAGGCTTCAAGGACGGCTACAGCATGCGCCGCTACATTGTGGGCGCCATCTTCATGGGCTTTGGCGCCATGCTCGCTGGCGGTTGTGCCGTGGGCGCTGGCGTGACAGGAGGCTCCATTTTTGCCGTGACCGCATGGCTTAGCTTGGTAGGGATGTGGGTGGGCGCCGGCTTGACGGATCGCTTGATGGACAGCTCAGAACACCAAGTGCGTCACGACCCTGTCAATATTGACCCCGAGAACGGGCTACGCATCCCTTGAATCGGCGTCACTCCAGGGCAGTGCTTCTTGCTGCCTTGGCCTGGCTTTCAAAGTAGCGGCCCAATGCCTGCATTTCCATCGCAGACATGCCACGCACGATTTCGGCCATGGTTTCGCTGGGGCGTTGCCCGGATTGAAACGCTTTCAATTGCTGCTCGATGTACTGGGCAGGCAATCCTGCCAAACGTGGGTATTTGTCGCTGGCCGACTCACCTTGCAGACCATGACACACGAAGCACTGGTTAAGAACCAACTTGCGCACAAGCGCATCGTCCAACTGCACAGGCGGCAAAGGCTGTGCGCAGGCACCCCACACCAGCGCCAGCCCCAAAGCCAGCACGCTCCCTGAAATTATTTTCATTGTTATGCGGCCAAAGAAAAAGGCGCCGCGCAGGCCAACACGCAGCGCCTGGAAATGACACGATGGTGTCAGGGCTTGAGGTAAACGAAGTGCTCGTTGGCCTGCAGTTTGGCCACTTCGGCCACACCGGAAGGAACCACAACGGCTTCCATGGCCAGTTTATCTTTGCTGATCTTGCGAGAGACCAGGGTGTTGTTGCACACACGGAACTCGACGCCTTTACCGGCCAGGTCGCTGATGTTGCCAGCAAAAGAGGCCCCGTTAGGTGTTTGAGCGCCTTCAAGCATGAAGTCGATGCCACTGCCGTGCGAAACCACAACGATTTTGGCCGTGGGATCGGCGTTGAGATGGTTGCGGATGTTGTTCATGGCTTTGGCAGCCTGGGGAACGCCGTCGGTGAGGTGATACACCACTTTGATCTGGGCGAAAGAAAGCGTACAGGCCAACAAGCCGGCAGACAGTAAAAAAAGTTTCTTCATCAGTGACTCCTTATGGATGAATGGTAAGAACACGTTGACACAGTGCGCACGGTGAAAACCCGAAGGTCGGCTCACTTTACATTTCTGAGGCGATTTGCACGCACACGGCCCGGCACAAGGTCACCACACGCTCGTTGATGATGCGGTAGTAGATCTGCACCCCCTCGCGTCGCTTGCCCAGCACGCCGGCTTGGTATAGCGTGTTGAGGTGCTGGGACATATTGGGTTGGGTGGTGTTAACGTCGGCAATCAGCTCGCCCACGTTTTTTTCGCCGTTGCACAGGGCACTGACGATGCGCAGGCGCATCGGGGCTGACATGACCCGAAACATTTCGGCTGCTTTTTCAAAAACCTCTTCAGACTCTGCGATGGCAGTGTCTTCGGCGGTGACTTTGGCCTGTTTGACCATGATGATGCTCTCGTGGATGACAAGAAAGTCTTGGATTGTCCCTGATTTAAGGAGACAGGCCAAACCAATCTTTATAACGGGGGCGCCTGCTTGAGGCGCAAAACTTCATGTCGCAAATCAGTCGCCCACTGACGGCGATCACGCCCAAGATTGTGCTGCGATTGCCCCCAATGCACACGGGCCACAATACCAGGCGATCTCAGGGTGCGCCAAACGGAACCGATCAGGGTGTCGTCATCGATGTAGCACACCGCACGTGAAGACTCCCCCGAGTGACGGTCCACAAACTGCAAGGCCAGCGGCTGCACTGGCGCCTGCGCCAGCAAGGCGGCTTCGATCAGGTTGGCATGGAAGGGCAAGACATCCAGTCCGTCGCTGGTCGTACCCTCGGGAAAGACCGCAATCACATCACCATTGCGCATGGCCTGGCCCACATCACGCACCATCCGGTGCGCATCGCGGCGGCTTTGTCTCTCAATGTAGAGCGTACCCGCACTGGAGGCCAGGGTACCCACGACAGGCCAGCGTTGAATATCGGACTTGGAGACAAATCGGCAGTGTCGGCTGGCGTGCATGACCACAATATCCAGCCAGGAAATATGGTTGCTGACCAGCAGCGCCGGGCCATCTTCGTGCGCCTGTCCTAAGGTCTGGAGCTCTATACCCCACAACTGCAGCAGTCGCTGCGCCCAAGCTTGCACCGCTTGCTCGCGCTGGGTTTCGGACAGCTTGGGAAAGCGCACGCGTACCGTCCACCAGCCACCCAAAATGTGAGCGGTGCCGCGCAACAAGCGCCAGCTGGCCACCAGGTCTCGGCGCATGCGCGGCTTTCAGTTCGCCTCGAAGGCGATGTGCCCGCCCACCAGGGTCATGCGCACACGCCCCGGCAGTTCATAGCCATCAAAGGGCGTGTTCTTTCCCTGACTGCGCAAGGCCTCGGCCTGCACCGGCCAATGCCCGGCTTCACTGAGCAACACCACATCGGCCACACCGCCTACCGCCAAACGACCGACAGAGCCTTGCAGCGTCTGCAGGGCACTGCCCAGCAGCGCTGCAGGCGCAGCGGTGATGCGTTGCAACACGGTGGACACTGGCACCTCTTGCTCTTGTCCCCACTTCAGTGCCAGACTCCAGAGCAACTCCACCCCGGTCGCACCGGGCTCAGCTTCGGCAAAAGGCAAGGCTTTGGCATCTTCGTCGACCGGGGTGTGGTCGGACACCAGGGCATCGATGGTGCCATCGGCCAAGGCAGCGCGCAGCGCGTCGCGGTCACGCTGCTGACGCAGGGGTGGGTTCAAGCGGGCACGGCTGTCAAAGTAGCCCATATCCACATCGGTCAGATGCAAGGAGTTGATGCTGACATCGCACGAGACCTTCAGGCCTTCGGCCTTGGCCTGGCGTACCAGCTCGACGCCCGCAGCGCTGCTGATGCGGCACAAGTGGACACGTGCTCCAGTCGAGCGCATCAACTCGAAAATGGTGTGCAGGGCAATGGTTTCGGCCATGACCGGCACGCCCGACAAGCCCATGCG
>CAZPTM010000074.1:0-7631 GCA_964589665.1 uncultured Limnohabitans sp.
GTTTCGCGTGCTGCACCTTCTTGTACCGTTTCACCCAGCTCCATAAAGCCAGCGGGCAGCGTCCATTTGCCCCAGCGCGGTTCGATATTGCGCTTGCACAGCAAGACACGTCCATTGAGGTGCGGGATCGTGCCGACCACATTCAATGGATTTTGGTAGTGGATGGTTTTGCAGCTGGTACAGATGGCGCGTTCGCGAGTGTCGCCATCGTCGGGCAAAGCCTGCGCGGTGGGCGCACCGCACGAGCGGCAAAACCGGATCGTGGGGTGCGCAGCTGAACTCATTTGAGCAACTGCAGTGCAATGAGGGCTATGCTGGGGAAGAACACCAGCGACGCAATGCGCAGCAAATCAGAGGCCAAAAAGGGCATGATGTACTTGAAGGTTTCTTTCATCGGCACGTTTTTGGCCATGCTGTTGATGATGAACACGTTCATGCCCACAGGTGGGGTGATCAGACCAATCTCCACCACCATCAAAGCCAGAATGCCGAACCAGATGGCTTTGGATTCAGCGTTCAGGCCCCAGATATCGATACCCATGATGATGGGGAAGAATACTGGAATCGTCAGCAGCAGCATGGACAGGCTGTCCATGATGCAGCCCAGGAACAGGTAAATCACGATGATGGCAAACACCACCATCAACGGTGGCCAGTTCATCGAGACCACCCACTTGGCCAGCTCGGTGTTGATCTGGGTTAGCGCCAGGAACACGTTGAGCACATCAGCGCCGAGCAGGATTAAAAAGATCATGCCAGTGGCCGCTGCAGCGCCGTACATGCATTCCATGAAACCCTTTCCGCGCAGGCCGCCGGATGTCCAGGCGACGAATGCGGTGGCGACTGTGCCAATCGAAGCGGCTTCAGTGGGGGTAAAGAAGCCGCCATAGATGCCGCCAATGACGACCGTGAAAATCAGCAATACCGGCCAGGTTTCGAGCAGTGCCGTGGCGCGTTGCCCCCATGTGTACTTGTCGCCGCGAGGGGCGTCTGACGGGTTGACGCGTGCAATGATGCCGATAACGAGCATGTAGCCCAGCGCAGCAATGATGCCAGGAACGAAGGCGGCAACAAACATCTTGGCGATGTTCTGCTCGGTCATGATGGCATAGATCACCAGGGGAACCGATGGGGGAATCAAAATACCCAATGTGCCACCCGCAGCGATCACCGCGGTAGACAGTCGCTCGGAGTAGGCGTGCGCTTTGAGCTCGGGCAGCGCGACTTGACCCATGGTGGCGGCTGTAGCCAGTGAGGATCCGCAAATGGCCCCAAAACCAGCACAGGCCGTGACGCCTGCCATGGCCATGCCGCCACGCCAGTGACCAATAAACGCATTACCAGCCTTGAACAGGGCGCGGGAGAGTCCGCCATGGGTGGCGAATTGCCCCATCAGTAGAAACAGTGGAACGACAGACAGGTCATACACCGAATAGCGTGCATAGGCGGCTGTCTTGAAGTAGTTGAGCATGGGCGTTAAACCGGCTACAGCGGTGTAGCCAATCGAGCCGGCCAGGAGCATCGCGATGCCGATGTGAACACGAAGTGCCAGCAAAACGAGCAGCAGCACGAAGACGAGTGCGCCCCATTCAATTCCAGTCATGCTTGCTCTCCTCGGTCGGGGTGTGTGATGGCGTACAGGGCCGTCGCGCACAGTAAAGCGAACGCAAGTGCGATAGGACCGTAGGTCCACCAGGTTGGAATTTCGAGCAGCATGGAGGCGTCGCCCGTGTTTTTGAGGTCAAACAGCCCGCGCAAGGTGTTCCAGCACAGGACGGCAGAAAAGACGGCGATGAGCAACTGTGCCGCAGCGTCGAGCCAGCGGTTAAGGCTGGCAGGGGCTTTGGCGGTGAAAAAGTCAACGATCACATGACCTTTGACCCAATTGGCATAGGGCAAGGACAGACTCACAGCTATGGCACTGAACATCTGCACCAGTTCGTAGTCGCCCAGTAAAGGAGAGTCAAAAAAGGCTCGTCCCACAATGCTTCGCAGCGACATGAGTGCCATGGCAATGAGCGACAAGCCAGAAGCGACAGCAAGGGCTTTGCTGCATTTATCGAGCAGCCAACCCACTCCGGTGTAGGTGTGGTTGCTTTCAGAAAGGATGAGATCTGCCACTGCGCGCTTTCTGCGAATTTGGAGAGTGTCTATTCAATAAAAGTTTGGGGGCACGAGGCCCCCAAACTCTAGGGACAACAAATTTTATTTGCTGTATTTGTCGATCAGCGCCATGGCTTCAGCCAACATGGCTTTGCCGTCCATGCCGCGCTTGTTCATGTCAGCCACCCATGCGTCGTCCAGAGATGCAGAGGCTTTCTTCCAGCGCTCGAGCTCGGCGGCAGGAATCTGGGTGATCTTGTAACCAGGCGTGGCTTCAAAAACTTTTTTGCCCGGAGCATCGGCGCCAGCCTGTTGCGCGCCCAGCGTGCCAGACATTTCGCGACCAGAGTTCTTGTCGATCACGGCCTTGAGGTCGGCTGGCAGAGAGTCGTACTTGGCCTTGTTCATGGGCATTACGAACACGGTGGTGTACAGGGCTTTGTAGTTGCGATCAGGTTCGGCCACAAACTTGGTCAGTTCCTGGATCTTCAGGCCAGGCGCTACTTCGTAAGGGATCACAGCGCCATCAATCACGCCTTTGGACAGAGCCTCAGGCACAGCAGGCACAGGCATGCCCACAGGTGTGGCACCCATCATGCCCAGCATTTTTGCGATGGTGGCGGTCGGGCCACGCAGCTTCATGCCTTTGAGGTCTTCAAGTTTGGAAATTTGCTTTTCGCGGGTGTAGATGTTGCCGGGGCCGTGCACGTGGATGGCCAGCAGCTTGACGTCCTTGAATTCGTCCTGAGCATACTTCTGGGCAAAGTCCCATGCAGCGCGGCTGGTGGCACCGGCGTTGGTCATCATGAAGGGCAGTTCAAACACTTGCGACTTGGTGAATCGGCCTGCCGAGTAACCGGCAACGGTCCAGACAACGTCAGCCACGCCATCTTTGGCCTGGTCAAAGAGTTGGGGAGGTGTGCCACCCAATTGCATGGAGGGATAAATCTGGCACTTCAAACGGTCTTGGGAGTCTTTGGCAATCTTGTCGCACCAGCCTTCGAGCATGACTTTTTGCTGGACAGACTGTGGGCCCAGAAAGTGGTGCACCTTCAGAACAATGGCTTCTGCCTGTGCGCTCAGGCTGGCGCCAGCCAAGGTTGCAGCTACGGCGGTGATTTTCAACATGTGCTTCATTGATGTCTCCTCATGGTTGCACGTGGGATTTGACCAACCGGTCGGTTGGTTTTGAGGCTTTTGCCAAGACTCGGCCTCGGGAAAATGCATTATGTTGCAGATGGGTGGGTATCTCAATCGAAAAAAATCAGGGTTTGCACTGAGTGGTGCGTAAATCTGCTATGTCAATTTGAGATGGTGACACACAGGTCCGGCAGTCCAGTGATTTGTCCAACCATTTCATCGCCGACCTTCACGGGGCCGACACCTTCGGGCGTGCCCGTAAAAATCAGGTCGCCAGGCATGAGGGTCCAAGCCATGGACAAGTGTTCGATGGTTTCTGCAATGTTCCAGATCAGTTGGCTGGTTTGGCTGTCTTGTTGGGTTGCGCCATTGACCTGCAGGCAGATGCGCGCCTTGTCAATGTCGGGAACTTGAGCGGCTCGTACCAAGGGGCCTATAGGGGCTGAGTGGTCAAAGGCCTTGCCAATGCACCAAGGGCGGCCTTGTTTCTTCATGTCGTTTTGCAAATCACGGCGAGTCATGTCCAGGCCCACGGCATAGCCAAAAACATGGGACAGGGCTTGCGCTGCCGAAATATTGCGACCACCTTTGCCGATAGCTACGACCAATTCGATTTCATGGTGAAGGTTCTGGGTCAGGCTGGGGTAGGGCATCTGGCCCGTGGCACCTTGCGCAATGACCAGGAGCGCGTCCGCTGGCTTGAGGAAGAAGAAGGGCGGTTCGCGGCCGGTGAACCCCATTTCTTTGGCGTGTTCTGCGTAATTGCGGCCCACGCAATAGACGCGGCGCACTGGGAATTGATGCGGGTCACCTTGCACAGGCAGACTTACAACAGGGCTGGGTTCAAACACATAGGTCATGGTTGTTGTGCTCACAGTCAATGTCGATCCAGTATGCCATTTGAACGACCCAAAAATGGCCATAGACGGCATTGGCGTTATCCCTTGCCACACAGTGGTATCTTCTGCACATGACCAAGAGTTATGACTTCGCACAAGCCCCTGGCCACCTGATCCGGCGGGCACAACAAATTGCTGTGGCGATGTTTGCCCAGGAAGCGGCCGGGGTGGAGGACATCACACCGGTGCAGTTCTCCATTTTGAATGCCCTGATGGATCAACCTGGGGTCGATCAGGTGACCTTGGCTGCCGTGGTGGCGTTTGATGCAGCGACCTCTGGCTCTGTCATCGCGCGTCTTGAGGCCAAGGGTTGGGTGCGCCGTGAAGCGGATGAGCAGGACCGACGTCGAAAGCTCTTGTTCATCACCTCGCAGGGGGTACAAACAGTGCAGTCGCTCAAGCCTGTGGTGATGCGCGTGCAGAAAAAAATTCTGGCGCCTCTGAAGGCGCCAGAACAGCAGCAGCTTGTCGAGCTGCTGGGCAAACTGGTGAGCGGACATGTGCCCGCTCAACCCGGCGAATGAAAGCGGATCAGCCCAGTCGGATACTGCTTGTCGCAGCCGTAAGGTAACCCACAGCAGCGCCAAACTTGCCGTTGTAGTTGGCTTTGAGCAGAGGGTCGACGGCCGTCTTCAGGCTCGGATCAATGGTCTTGATGTACTCGCCCGGGTGCTGGAAGTTGCTCAGAATGTAAGTCCAACCATTGACCTCGTCTGCGCTGTGCAGGCCCGTCGATTCCGCCCCCACGGGCGTGGACAGGATGCGCGAGAGTTTGCCCGTGTCCACGTTGTAAGCCCACAGGAAGTTGTTGACGTGCATGCCGCTGTCTTCACCAATAAAGAGCGTGCGCATTTTTTCTGAAAACTTCAGGTTGTCCGGATTGGCAATCTTGTCGGCATGCGCAGAGTTACCCAAGCGGTCCGGTTTGGGGAGATCTTCGCCAGTGAGCAAGCCCTGGATGCTCAACGGCATCCAGTCACTGCGGATGGTATGGCCCTGGGTGTCCTTGGCGTTGCCACCGAGCTTGAGCGCCATCACAGCGCCTGCATTGAGCGCTTTGGGCAGGTTGACGCGAGTGGAGGCCATGTTTTTCTTGTGGCCAGCGACCATGGAGTCCTTGCAATACGACAGGGCAGAGTAGGCCACTTTGTCTGCGGCATTGACCGTGGTGCCCTCCATTTTGCTGAAACCCATGGAAGCGCCCATCAGTGCCGCGTAGCGGTGGGTTTCGAGGAAAGCAGCAGCTTTTTCCATGCCTGGCTTGACTTTGACCCACTCGACCTTGCCCCCCATCATGATGCGTGTAAAGCTGGTATCCGCTGGATCCTTGTGAGTCACTTGCATGATGTCGTTGGCAGACAGGGTATCGGCCAATTTGCGAATGTCGGCGCTGGTAGCCGAGCCCAGACGAATCCACTGCATGCCCGTGGCTGCGGCCTTGGGGTCGACGCTGGTCAGGTCGGAAGCCAGGCGTGCGACATACAAGGTGCCCGAGGACAGATCCTTCTCGCGGTCGGCCACAAACACAAAGTAGCCGCCGTTGGTGGCGTCATCTCCCATGAGTACCGTGCGGTTGTCGGGCATGACTTCGACCAGCTCGTGGGAAATGCGACCCAGGCAATAGTGTTTGACGATGTTGGCGGTGCCGTCTTTGTTCACGATGACTTCGGGCAAGTGACCATAGTGGTACGGTTTGGCTTGGTGGGGGTTGCCGTACAAGTTTTGGCTGAAAGCCTGAAGTTGTGCGTTTTTGCTGTTGAACGCATCGGGTTCGTATTCTTCGCTGGAGAGATGGGTGCCCCAGGGTGAGAGGCTGGCGCCGCACGTGATCCACAAACCATGAACCGAGGATGTATCGACATGGTGGTACTTGACCATTTTCAGTTCGCCCGTCTGAGGGTTCTGGTCCAGGCTAAGCACGGCAATCGTGGAGGGAAGTTTGCCGTACATCTCTGTTTTTCCGTCTTGGGCGAAGCTGGCGTATTCGAACTGAACCACAGCAAAAACGGGGTTGCCGTTGACGCCTTCCACACGAGCGCCAGGGACGGTGATCAGTGTTGAGCCATCCGGACAATCGGAGAAGAAATGACGCTCCTTGCCGGCGACGCTGGTGTCCATGATGGGACGGTTGTGGATGTCGTAGTAGCCACCTGCCAGTGTTTGGCCACCTTTGCCATCGGAGACCATGCTGCCGGTGATGAAGAAGGACTGATAAGCCAGCTTGTAAGAGGCCGTTTTGCCGCCGGGCAATTGCACGCTCAATCCAGAGCTTACCGCGGTGGTGGCCATGTCGCTGGCGATGCTTGGTGCAGCCATGCTTTCGAACACGGTTTTCACAGGGCTCGATTTGCCGCTTTGTGAAGTGCTGGCGCAGGCGGACAGCAGTAGACCTGAGGCGCCGGTTGTGGCCAGTGGCAGCATGGGCACGCCAGAAACCATTTTGAGCAAATCGCGACGGGATGAAGAGGGCAGTGAAGTCATGTTGATTCCAGAGTAGTGAATACAGTGCAGTGCGTTTCACACTGACCCCGGCATGCTGCAATGTGTTCATGACGATTGTGTGAAAAATGGGCGTCACGAAAATTTCATCGCGAATGCATAAATCTGTCATGCAGACTGGGCACGATGTACCCATTCGATCAAAGGATGCATGACCATGAGAGATCTGCCCAACCCCACATTTTCGTTGTCTCCCGTCAGTCCGCTTGCTCGGAGGTCACTTCATTGCGGTGATCAAGCTCCATCCTCACCGCTGGTTTCGTCTGATGCAAAGCCTCAAATTCGCATCGCCTGGGCGCAGCATCTTGACGAAGTAAGGCAGGCGCAGCAGCTGCGCTACCAGGTCTTTGCCCAGGAAATGGGCGCACGCCTGTCGAGCAAACTGGCTGGCCATGATGTCGATCTGTTTGACGACTACTGCGAACACCTGCTGGTGCGCGATGGTGAAACAGATCAGGTGATTGGCACCTACCGCGTGCTGACGCCGGAGCAAGCGAAGCGAGCTGGTTGTTTTTACAGCGATACCGAGTTTGACTTGACTCGCCTGCGGTCGCTACGCTCGCGCATGGTGGAGTTGGGGCGCAGCTGTGTCCACCCGGATCATCGCCATGGCGGCGTGATCATGGCGTTGTGGGGCGCATTGGCCGAGTTCATGTTCCGTAACCAGTTGGATGTCATGGTGGGTTGTGCCAGCATTCCAATGCTGCACAACGGTGTGGTGTCCGGGGATGCCGCTGCCAGCATCTGGCGACAGGTGCAGGAAAAGCATATGGCGCCGATTGAGTTTCATGTGCGTCCACGTTTGCCCTTGCCGGTGGAAGAGTTTGATCAAAACCTGCAAGTTGAACCGCCAGCATTGATCAAAGGCTATTTGCGTCTGGGTGCCAAGGTGCTTGGTGCACCTGCTTGGGACCCTGATTTCAATACCGCCGATTTGCCAATGATGATGCGCATTGAGGATTTGCCTGCGCGTTACCGGAAACACTTTCT